>CAZBUT010000156.1:0-4698 GCA_964495165.1 uncultured Muribaculaceae bacterium
AATGAGGTTCCGACTACTCGCTAATGAGAAATTGAAATTATAGAACCTCCCTTAACAGCATACCGGAATCTTACGATGCCGCACAATACTCGGCATCGGGCACAACAATATCGCAAGCCGACTGGCGGCGTGAGAATGTCAACACGATGGTTCGCAAAGTGTACAACATGGTTCAATCGGTGAAACCATACGTGAAATTTGGTATATCTCCCGCAGGTGTTTCAAAAGTATCAGCATCAAAATACGGCATTTCGACAAGTGAAATCAGCTCCGCAAGCGATTGGCAGTATTCACAAATTTTCAGTGATCCATTGGCTTGGCTCAGTGAGCAAACCGTTGATTTCATTTCACCGCAGCTTTATTGGCTGGAGAGCCACTCGACAAACAGCTATAGCAAACTTGCCAAATGGTGGAGCGATGCATGTGCCAATGTATTCGAACGTCACTTCTACTCAAGCCACTCTATTTCATTTCTCGCTGAGGTCAACGCCAACACCGAAGCAAATTGGGCTGAGATTACAGGGCAGATTCAATCCAATCGTGATGCAGACACTCAAAATGCTCCCGGCAGTGTATTATTTGGTTCACGAGACTTTACAGGCAGACGTAACTCAGGATTGGCACCTTACATAAAAGCAAACAAATTTCAAAATCTTGCCCTTCCGCCTGCAATGACATGGAAATCGGCAACCGATCCGGGTGTTGTTTCCAATATGGTCTTAATAGGAACTACTCTTTCATGGACAGATATTGACAATATGAGATATGCAGTATATGCCGTACCAACAGGCATTGACCCCGGAACCGATGTTTCTTCTGATTATCTCATCGGCAATCCCTACGAAGCGACTTTTGACGTTTCGGGTTATACCTCAGGCTACCAACTTGGTGTTTCTATAGTTGACCGTTACAGCAACGAGTACACAGTTGTTTGGTTAGGGAGCAGCTCTACAATCGAACAACTTGAAACCGTGACATTATCAAGTCCAACCGGCGTCTCTACGACCGCAGAATCTTTCACTTTTTCATGGAGTGCGATTTCAGGAGCAACATACACTTTGGAAATTTCAACATCTTCGGCTTTTTCAACAGTAAACTTCTCTAAAACCACAACAGCAACAAGTGTTGCATCTTCTTCGTTCAACTTAGCGGCAGGCACAACCTACTATTGGCGAGTAAAAGCCACTAAAAACGGGTACATCGGTTCAACATCAGCTGTCAATTCATTCACGACCTATTCCGATAACACCGGAAGCGGAGGCACTACAACCGAGCTTGTAAAAGACCCCGCTACCTACTCTGCCGTAGGAAACTATACAATTGAAAGCCAATGGATATATTCAGTCAACACCAATAACTTCCCCTCTACACTTGGTGGAGACCAGCGATCTATGACAGCATACAATGGCAATATATATATAACACACCGTGACGGGTATCTTTATGAATACAGTGGGACAACTGGTGAATACCTTCGCAAGATTGCTCTCACAGGAGATTATGCCACATCTTCTTCCGGCACATCTTTAAGCTATAAATGTAATGATATTTTTGTTGACGGTGCCGGGAATCTTTGCATAAGCAATATGACGACTAACGCTTCGACTCAACCATTAACCGTTTGCACAGTAAACCTATCTACAGGAGCGACAACACGTGTATTTGAATCATCATTAAGCAGCAGTTTGCGCTTTGACTACGCAGCGGCTTATGGCGACGTGACATCTGCCGGCGGACAAATATGGGCAGCCGTAGCAAATGCAGCTACTGTTTATAAATGGGCGCGCAACTCGTCCGGCTCATGGACAGCCTACGGCACAACCATCGGTTCTTATTACACTAATGCAGGAAATGCTGTATCCACAAACAGCACAGCACCTCGCATCATGCCTATATCCGACACTAAATTTATTCTTGACGGGCACAATTCAGCTCCTACTCGTTACACCTTTGTCAGATCTGGGACAGCTACACTCAGCGACAGTTTTGCCAACAATACCAGGTTAGCTCCGGTTGCCGACAATTGGAACGGACTCTGCAACGGAACTGTATCCGGACAGACTGTTTTTGCTTATGTTTCTGCAATCGGGCCTAATAAATTCAACATTGTAACTAATCCGTCAAACTTTGATTTCTCTGAGATGGAAATGCTATGGATCGTACCCGAAAGCGGGTTCGGCTCGGCAACTAATGGTTACGTTTCTTCTCAACCTGCCACAATAAGCAATGCCGACGGTTCTATGACCTTATTCCTTTATACTCCCAATAACGGACTTGCAGCATACAAACTGACTTACATTGGATCAACTGAAGAACCGGTTGAAGATTTGGAAGCCGTAACTCTGACAGCACCTTCCAACGGAACAACGACTACCGACGGTTTCAATTTCTCTTGGAGCGCAATCGAGGGAGCAACTTACACTATCGAAGTTGCAACAAACACTACTTTTACCGACATTGTGGCAACAGCTACATCTACGACCAACAGCTACTCTTCTTCTAATTTCAGTCTCGCTACCGGCACAACCTACTATTGGCGAGTAAAAGCAAGTAAAGAGGGGTACAACAGCTCGACATCATCGACATTCTCATTCAAGACTGCAACGCCGGATCTTGACGCTGTTACATTGATCTCCCCTACTGCAGGCGCGACTGTATCAGAGAGTTTCAATTTCTCTTGGAGCGAAATTTCGGGAGCGACTTACACACTTGAGGTTTCAACATCAGCATCATTCTCTACAGTGAATTTCACTGCCACTACAACAACCTCTTCTTATTCTTCAAGCAACTTCGCTCTTGCAGCAAACACCACTTATTATTGGCGTGTTACTGCCGCCGTGAGTGGATATAACAGCTCGACAACAGATCCGCAGGCATTTACTACTCCAATGGAGACTTTAGCGGCGGTTTCACTCACAAGCCCGGTGGGCGGAGCAACTGTTGCCGAATCATTTAATTTCTCATGGAGTGCGATTTCTGGTGCGACCTACACAATAGAGATCTCGTCATTGGCTTCATTTGCGACCATTATGTTCTCAACTGAAACCACAGAGACGAGCTTGGCTTCATCAACATTTGACTTTGTTGAAAGCACAAAATATTATTGGAGAATAATCGCAACCAAGAACGGGTACAATAGTTCAACATCGGCAACAGAATCATTTGTCACTCCGACTGCCACAGTTGAAACACCCGACACGCCTGTAACCGGGTTGCCGACCGACGGCGCGACCTATGAAGTTAAATCAGGTCTGAAAATCATAAACCTTTGGACTTACACTATCAACAACGGCAACTTCCCGGAACAACTTGGTAGAGACCAACGCGGTATGGCCGCTTACAACGGCAACGTTTATGTTTCTGAGCGAGCCGATGGCACAGGCTATCTTATCGAGTTTGACGGAAAAACCGGTGAATATCTGCGTACAATCACACTCACCGGTGATTATCTCACCTTATCGAGCGGTAGCACACTTGGCTATCCTTGCAATGATGTGTTTGTCGATGGCGGAGGTCACCTCTGTGTAAGCAACATGGTTACTTCTTTCCATTCAACCGGACAAATAACAATATGCACTGTAGATGTTTCAACCGGAGCGACAACACGTGTATTTGAGTCTTCATTAAGCGACATCTCGGTACGTATGGATCATTGTATGGTTTGGGGAGACATTACTCAATCCGGAGCAAAAGTCTATGGCGCGGCATCAAATGCGGCAACCAATTCAAGCTACAAAAAGCGTATTTATTGTTGGACTCGCGATGATTCAGGAAACTGGACATCAACCTACCAAAACGCACGAAGTCTATATCCGTCAACACAAAGCACTTTTGGAAATGCACCAAGAGTTCTGCCCATAGACGGTTCAAGATTCATTATTGACGGGAGTACTACATATCCAACGCTTTATAAATTTGGAAATTCCAGAGCTTCTATCGTTGATGATTTTGACAGCAACTCCTCTATCATGCCAAACGGCATGTTAAGTGCCGGCATGTGTACCGGAGAAGTTGACGGAAAACCATTGTACATTTACGCCTATGACGACAGCGAAATCGACTTTTACGATTTTGCGATAGTATATAATCCTTCAGATTTTGACTACGGAGAGATGGAGTTGCTTTGGACAGTGCCACAAAACGGTCTTGGAAATGTGGCTCAAAGTTTTGTTTCTGCCATTCCGGCAACTGTCAATAACGCCGATGGAACAATGACACTATATGTTTATGTTCCAAACAATGGTTTGGCCTCATATCTTATCGCTGATGAAGCGTGGACAGCTATAGAGGAAATCGAAAGCGACAACACCACTTCATGCATAAGAGTGATAAATCGCATTGCTTACGTTTCTGAGCAAGCCGAAGTGATTAATGTTTACTCAACCTCTGGAGCGATAGTAGCGACTGCAAGCAACTGCAACACCATCAATCTTGCAGCACTCCCGGCAGGTGTATATGTAATTAATGCACAAAACGGAGATACATCTATCGTGGAACGAGTAGTTATCAAATAACACTTTTCATAGCTTTTATCTCAAAGACGGCGTGTCATTTGTTTGACCGCCGTCTTTATTTTCATAAATTGTGTTAAATCTCATTCCAAGCGTATATCGGTTATTGACATTTAAAATTTTATATGTAACTTTGCATCAGTTTTTCATGGTATTAGATTTAAGGTAAGAAAGTTATTCGTCGTGA
>CAZBUT010000157.1:0-4691 GCA_964495165.1 uncultured Muribaculaceae bacterium
CTCATTTCTTGAGATACAGGATTCGCGCGGACGCATTCAGGTGTATATCAGTCGCGATGACCTTTGTCCCGATGAAAACAAAGATTTATATAATATCGTTTTCAAAAAACTTCTCGACATCGGCGATTTTGTCGGCATTGAGGGTTTCGTGTTCCGCACCCAAATGGGCGAAATCACTGTACACGCTCAATCTCTCACCGTGCTTAGCAAGTCACTGCGTCCGCTTCCTATCGTGAAAGTGAAAGACGGTGTAACCTATGACGCTTTTGATGATCCCGAATTGCGTTATCGCCGTCGTTACGTTGACCTTGTCGTTAACGATGGCGTAAAAGATATTTTCATTAAGCGCACAAAGGTATTCAATTCTATGCGCCAATATTTCAACGACCATGGCTACATGGAGGTTGAGACCCCGATTTTACAGTCTATTCCCGGCGGAGCGGCAGCACGTCCGTTTATCACCCACCACAATGCTCTTGACATCCCATTGTACCTGCGCATTGCAGATGAATTGTATCTCAAACGCTTGATTGTCGGCGGTTTTGAAGGCGTTTATGAGTTTTCAAAGAACTTCCGTAATGAAGGAATGGATCGCACTCACAATCCCGAGTTCACTTGTATGGAAATATATGTTTCATACAAAGATTACAATTGGATGATGGATTTCACCGAGAAGATGATCGAGAAGATATGTCTTGACGTGAATGGCACAACCGAAGTGAAAGTCGGCGATAATGTAATCAACTTTAAAGCTCCGTTTAAACGCGTGACAATGATAGATGCCATTAAAGAATTCACAGGCATCGACATTACAGGCATGAATGACGAGCAGTTGAGAGATGTGTGCAAGCAGTTAGGTATCGAAGTCGATGAAACTATGGGTAAAGGCAAACTCATCGATGAGATTTTCGGCGAAAAATGCGAAGGCAATTATATACAGCCAACATTCATTATCGACTATCCGATTGAAATGTCACCGCTCACAAAACGCCACCGCAACAATCCTGAGCTGACCGAGCGTTTTGAGCTTATGGTAAATGGTAAGGAACTTGCCAATGCCTATTCAGAACTTAATGACCCAATCGACCAATATGAGCGTTTTGTTGAACAAATGCGCCTCGGAGAGAAGGGCGATGACGAAGCAATGATCATAGACAAGGATTTCATTCGCGCTCTTGAATATGGTATGCCTCCGACATCGGGAATGGGTATCGGAATGGATCGTCTTGTAATGTTGATGACAGGTCAAACAACAATTCAAGAGGTATTATTCTTCCCTCAAATGCGTCCCGAGAAAGTACAAAAACGTGATTCTGAAGCTGCATATACTGCTGTAGGCGTTCCCGCCGAATGGGTTGCGCCATTGCAAAAAGCAGGAGTTTTGACTGTTGAGCAACTCGGCACTGCATCGGCAGGAAAACTGCACCAAGACCTGTGCGGTATTAACAAAAAATATAAATTGGAATTGAAAAATCCGGTTATCGACGAGGTGATCGCTTGGATAGAAAACGCAAAGAACTGATGAATTTTCCCGGAAATATAGCAGTGATGGGTGGTGGCAGTTGGGCCACTGCCCTCGCCAAACTATTGTTGCAAAATTGCGAAACGATATTATGGTACATGCGCCGTGACGACCGCATTGAAGATTTCAAGCGTCTGCGCCACAATCCGGCATATCTTTCTGACGTGGAACTTGACATTGAACGTATCGAGTTTTCGTCCGACATAAATGAGATATGCAGCAAGGCCGACACGTTGCTCATGGTGATGCCGTCGCCATACTTCAAATCTCACCTTGCCAAGCTCACGGTTGACATAAGCGACAAATATATTGTTTCGGCAGTAAAAGGCATTGTCCCCGATGAAAATGAAATCATTTCAGAATATATGGTCAACTATTACGGCGTTAACCCGGCAAAGATGCTTGTAGTGAGCGGTCCGTGCCACGCCGAGGAGGTTGCCCTCAACCGCATGTCGTATCTCACCGTAGGTTGCAGCAACCAGGCTCACGCTCAGGCGTTTGCCGATTGTCTGTCGGGAAAAGCGATGAAAACGATCACTTCCACCGACGTTACCGGTATTGAATATGCTGCGGTTCTCAAAAACGTATATTCCATTGCCGCCGGCATAGTACACGGGCTTAAAAACGGTGATAATTTCTCGGCAATGCTCGTCTCAAACGCCATACGCGAAATGGAGCGTTTTATCAGTGCGGTTGATTCCCACCCGCGCAATATATGCGACTCGGTATATTTAGGCGATTTGCTGGTAACGTCCTATTCTCGTTTCAGCCGCAACCATAGCTTCGGCTCGATGATCGGGAAAGGATACTCGGTCAAGGCTGCGACAATGGAAATGGAACAGACAGCCGAAGGTTACTATGGCACTAAGTGTATTCACGAAATCAACGCGACACGCCACAATGTACCTATGCCTATTCTTGACGGAGTATATGACATACTTTACAACCGAGTTTCAGCAGCAAAAGCGATAAAAGCCATGGCTGAGACGTTTATTTAATTCATAGAGTTCACTTATTACATAATAACACGATGAAAACCATCAACGTAAACATCAAAAATGTGTTAGGCTCAGTGACTGAAGCCGACATCAACAGCCTTGACGCTTCAGCGGCAGAGGCTATCGAAAAACTTCATAACGCTACGGGTGCCGGAAATGACTTTCTCGGCTGGCTTGATCTGCCTACCCGCACTCCTGCATCTCTCATCGATGAGATCCAAGCTGTTGCCGATGATCTTCGCGCCAACTGCGAAGTAGTTGTTGCTATCGGCATCGGCGGAAGCTATTTGGGTGCAAAAGCAGTTATTGAGGCTCTTAGCGATTCTTTTGCGGCATATAGAGGCACTACACCGCAAGTGCTGTTTGCCGGACAGAATATCGGTGAAGATTACCTTTATGAACTTACAGAATATCTCAAAGATAAGAAATTCGGCATCGTGGTAATTTCTAAATCAGGTACAACCACAGAACCGGCAATCGCATTCCGTCTGCTCAAAGAGCAATTGGAAACACAACTTGGCAAGGAAGAAGCGTCAAAACGCATTGTTGCAATCACCGATGCAAAGCGCGGAGCATTACGCCAACTTGCCACAGAAGAAGGCTACAAGACATTTGTCATCGACGACAATGTCGGCGGACGTTTTTCGGTATTAAGCCCTGTGGGACTTCTCCCGATTGCAGTAGCCGGATATGACATCAAGGCTCTCATGGACGGAGCTGCCGATATGGAAAAAGCCACCCGAAATCATTCCAACGACAATATTACCGAGATTTACGCCAAGACTCGCAACGCGCTCTACAATGCCGGCAAGAAGATTGAAATTCTCGTAAACTATAATCCTAAACTCCACTTCTTTGCCGAATGGTGGAAACAATTATACGGAGAAAGCGAAGGTAAAGACCACAAAGGAATCTTCCCTGCTGCAGTCGACAACTCTACCGACTTGCACTCTATGGGTCAATGGATTCAGGATGGCGAACGCACAATATTTGAAACCGTATTGTCGGTAGAAGAACAACAGCACACAGTTGTGATACCTGCCGATGAAGCTAATCTCGACGGCTTGAACTATATCGCAGGCAAGCGTGTTGACGAAGTCAATAAAATGGCAGAGCTTGGCACCCGCATCGCCCACGTTGACGGAGGTGTGCCAAATATGCGCATCACAATACCTGCCCTCAAAGAGGAATATCTTGGTCAGTTGATATACTTCTTTGAAAAGGCATGTGGCATCAGCGGATATATTCTTGATGTGAACCCGTTTAACCAACCCGGCGTAGAGGACTACAAGCGCAATATGTTTGCCCTGCTTGCCAAGCCCGGTTACGAAAAAGAGACAGAAGCTATCAAGTCAAAAATCACAGATTAAACTTCACTCAGTCGAAGATAAATAAGAGATATGGCATTGGATCATATCTCTTATTTTTGTTTTGTCGCGCGCAAAATCTCCCGCTTGCCGTTTGGCGGACCCGGAATGCGCTCTACAGCCAATCCCAACGATTGCAGCAACCGACGAATATCTCCTTTAGCGCAATAGGTCGTGAGTACGGCTCCCGGATTCATCACAGCAACAAGACGTTCAAATGCAATGCGTGTCCACATATCAGGTTGTTTCTCGGGAGCAAAAGCGTCAAAGTAAACCACATCGATACCTTTTGGCAACTCATCGGCTGTATAATCACAAAGACGTTTTTCAAGAGAAAATGACGGAGTGATACATACGGTCTCATTCCACTTGGCGCTGTGCATGGCATGATGCAAATCCTTATCAATGATTCTATCATAGCCCAAAGCCTTGACTATATCTCTGTCAATGGGGTATTTTTCCAGCGAGATGTAATGTACAGGGTGCTGCAAGTCGGCAACCATAGCGGTCACCACAGCATTTAATCCCGTGCCAAATCCCACCTCAAGCAACCGCAATTGTGAGCCGTCGCTTCGGTATAGGAACGCACTGTCACGGTATATGTGTTGCGACTCTGTCAAAGCACCCTTCACCGAGTGATAGTGTTCATCTATCTCAGGCAGGAATATCGTAGCCGAACCGTCTTCAGTCAATTGCAACTCAATATGTTTTTGCTCTTTCATACCGCAAAATTAAGACTTTATCGCGATAATATCGTAACTTTGCATAAACATTATTTACGCCACAATGAACAGAAAAGATTTT
>CAZBUT010000158.1:0-4690 GCA_964495165.1 uncultured Muribaculaceae bacterium
ACCCGAGTTCAAAGTTCAGGCTTATCACAATGGCCAATTCAAAACAGTCACAAGCGACGATGTAAAAGGCAAGTGGGCTATCTTCTTTTTCTATCCGGCCGATTTCACTTTTGTATGCCCTACCGAACTTGTTGATGTAGCCGAAAAATATGATAAATTACAGGAAATGGGTGTAGAGGTGTATTCTGTGAGCACCGACTCCCACTTTGTTCACAAAGCATGGCACGACGCGTCAGAAAGCATCAGAAAAATCAAATATCCGATGCTTGCCGACCCCACCGGCGTACTCAGCCGAGCATTTGGCGTGATGATCGAAGAAGACGGAATGGCCTACAGAGGTACATTTGTGGTTAATCCCGAAGGCAAAATCAAAGTTGCCGAAATTCACGACAACAATATCGGTCGCAATGCCGACGAATTGTTGCGCAAAGTCGAAGCGGCACAATTTGTTGCAACCCACAATGGCGAAGTATGCCCGGCCAAATGGAAGAAAGGTGCTGAAACATTAAAACCAAGCATCGATCTTGTAGGCAAAATATAATCGAAACTAAAAACACGTGCGGCTATGTTGGATTCAAATATATTGGAACAGGTAACGGGCATATTCGGTCAGCTCGACAACGATTTCACCTTTGCGGTATCATACTCTCGCAACAGAGAAGAAGCAATGCAGTTGGTTGAATTTATAAATGATGTAGCAAGTTGCTCTCCTCGGCTATCGGTAACTACCGAGGAGACAAGCTACGACAAATTGGAGTTTACCCTGCTCAAGAACGGAGAAAAAACCGGCATCAGATTCCGTGGCATTCCTAACGGGCATGAGTTCACATCGTTGCTTCTCGCCGTACTGAATGCCGACGGCAAAGGCAAAAACCTTCCCGATGAGCCTGTCGAGCGACGCATAAAGTCATTGCAGGGGGTTATTAATTTGCAGACTTATGTTTCGTTGACATGCACCAACTGTCCCGATATTGTGCAGGCTCTTAATGTCATTGCACTGTTGAATCCCAACATAACCCACGAAATGATAGATGGATCGTTATTTCAAGACGAAGCCGAATCCCGTAACATTCAGGCAGTACCTTCGGTCTATGCCAACGGTCGATTGCTGCACGTAGGGCGTGGCTCGCTTGGCGATCTGCTGCGCAAACTTGAAGACACATTTGGCATCGTTCCCTCCGAGGAAAAATATCCGATAGAGCGACACTACGACTTGACCGTATTAGGAGGCGGGCCTGCCGGTGTATCTGCAGCAATTTACTCGGCGCGCAAAGGACTGCGTGTCGCAATCGTTGCCGAGCGTATAGGCGGACAGGTCAAAGAGACCTCCGACATCGAAAATCTCATCTCCGTGCCACGCACTACAGGATCGCAGCTCGCCAATGACCTGCGCACTCATCTCGGCAATTACAACGTAGACATATACGAGGAACGCAAAATCACCGATGCCGATTTGCTCGACAGCAAGAAACGCATCACAGCCGATAGTGGCGAAGTGTTTGTCTCCGAAGCCGTGATCATAGCCACAGGCGCAAGCTGGCGCAGGCTCAACATTCCAGGCGAACAAGATTACATTGGCCACGGAGTCGCATTCTGCCCTCATTGCGACGGACCGTTTTATGCAGGCAAAGATGTAGCCGTCATAGGCGGAGGCAATTCCGGAATAGAAGCCGCAATAGATTTGGCCGGAATCTGCCGCAAGGTCACAGTTTTGGAGTATGCCGATGCGCTTAGAGCCGACAGCGTGCTACAAGAAAAAGCCGGTAGCCTTGAGAATGTAGAGATATTTCTATCTTCAGCAACGACACAAGTGATGGGCAACGGAAATAAAGTCACAGGGATAAAAGTCAAAGACCGCAAGAGCGGAGAAGAACGGGAAATCTCTCTCGACGGCATATTTGTTCAAATAGGTCTTGCCGCCAACAGCAAGCCGTTTGCATCATCATTGGAAACCACAACTATTGGGGAAATAAAAATTGACGAGTCGTGCCGCACATCTATCCCCGGAGTCTATGCTGCAGGCGATGTATCAAATGTACCCTACAAGCAAATTGTTATTGCCATGGGCGAGGGTGCCAAAGCCGCTCTTTCGGCTTTTGACGACCGAGTAAGAGGACTCATATAATTTGAGCGCAAAAAGTTGAGTATTGTTGAGATAGTTTTTGTAACTTTGTACAAAAATTCAACTTAACCTGAGACTATATAGCTATGAATTTAGTTGACCGCTTTTTGCAATATGTAAAATTTGACACTCAAAGTGACGAACTCACCAATCTAACCCCCTCCACTCCCGGACAAATGGAGTTTGCAAAATACCTTGAAAAAGAGTTGCACTCCCTTGGGCTGAAAGATATATCACTTGACGACAACGGTTATTTAATGGCGACATTGCCAAGCAATATCGACCGTAAAGTACCCACGGTGGGATTTATTGCCCACTTGGACACATCGCCCGACATGAGCGGACGTCATGTAAAACCCCGCATTGTGAAGGAATATGACGGAAAAGACATACAACTCAATGCCGACAAGGGCATTGTCCTGTCGCCAAACGAGTTTCCCGAATTATTGCATTACACCGGTCAAGACTTGATTGTAACTGACGGCAACACCCTACTTGGCGCCGACGACAAAGCCGGCATTGCCGAAATCATCAGTGCAGTCGAGTATCTTATGGCTCACCCCGAAATTCCCCACGGCGATATACGCATCGCGTTTAATCCCGACGAAGAAATAGGTCTCGGCGCGCACAAATTTGATGTCAAACGTTTTGGCGCAGATTGGGCCTATACAATGGACGGCGGTGAAATAGGAGAACTTGAATTTGAAAACTTCAATGCGGCTGTAGCAAAAGTCACATTCACAGGGCGCAACGTTCATCCCGGATATGCCAAACATAAAATGATAAACTCATTGCGTGTGGCAACTCAGTTTGCTATCATGCTTCCACGGTGGGAAACACCCGAACACACCGAAGGGTATGAAGGGTTTTATCACCTTGTAGGCATTGAAGGCGGTGTTGAAAAAACAGTTTTGACCTATATAATACGCGATCACGACCGTGACCGTTTTGAACGCCGCAAAAAAGAGTTTGAACATCTTACCCGCAAGATAAACAAAGAATTTCCCGAGTGTGCATCACTCGAACTCAAAGACCAATACTACAATATGCGCGAAAAAATAGAGCCGGTAATGTATGTTATTGACATTGCCGAGGAAGCAATGCGCAATGTTGATATTGTACCAAAAGTTGTTCCTATCAGAGGCGGAACCGACGGTGCGCAACTCTCGTTTAAAGGATTGCCCTGCCCCAATATTTTTGCCGGAGGCTTGAACTTCCACGGACGTTATGAATTTGTTCCCATTCGGTCTATGGAAAAGGCAATGCAAGTAATTGTTGAGATAGCACAATTAGTGTCTCAACGGTAACCCCGCCGATATAGCAATGCAGCTCGTCAACGAGCCGACCCTCATTGTCATTACCGGACCTACAGGTTCGGGCAAGACGGCTTTGTCTGTTTCATTGGCCAAAGAGTTGGGGTGTCACATATTATCGGCCGATTCCCGGCAATTGTATCGCGACATACCCATTGGTACAGCCGCCCCTACCCGAGAAGAACTTGACGCTGTCCCTCATCATTTTGTCGGCACTCTTGCCCTCAAAGACTATTACAGCGCGGCTCAATATGAAACCGATGCATTGGCATTGCTGTCGCAGTTGTGGCAGGAAAACCGATATGCCGTGATGTGCGGCGGCTCGATGATGTATGTCGATGCCGTGTGTCGTGGCATCGACGAATTGCCTACTATCACCCCCGAGGTGCGAGCCAAAGCAATGGATATGTATCATGAGGGGGGCATTGAATTGCTGAGAGAGACATTGCGCCGCATCGACCCGATATATTTTGAGCAGGTAGATCAAAACAACCACAAACGCCTTGTACACGCCATTGAGATTACAATGCAAGCCGGTGTACCCTACTCGTCACTGCGCACAGGCAAAACAAAACCCCGGCAGTTCCGCATCATTAAATTTGCGCTTGATTATGACCGGCAGGTATTGTTTGACCGTATTAACCGCCGTGTAGATGCCATGATGCAGGCCGGGCTTGAGAACGAGGCGCGCAACGTGTATCACCTGAGGCATCTGAACTCGCTTAACACGGTGGGATATAAAGAGATGTTTGCATATTTTGACGGCACGATGGATTACGACACAGCCGTGGCACGAATCGCAAAAAACACCCGGGTGTATGCAAAAAAACAGCTGACATGGCTTAAGAAAGACCCCGACATCAAGTTTCTAAAGCCCGATACGGCTCTTGAGGAAATAAAAAACTATATAAGGGAACTTCTATAAATTACTTTGAAATTTATGGCTGATAATTATTTGGAACGTAAAATGGAGGAATACCGCAATGGCAAATTGCATGGCCATGCGGTGAAACGCACTCCGAACGGAGCTAAACCGGGAACGCTTAATGTGAAATACCCGCCTCGTCGCGTTTTTGTCACAGGCGGAGCCTCAGGAATAGGGCGTGCAATTGTATCGGCATTCGCTAATGCCGGTTGCCGTGTGGCATTTTGCGACATAGACTCAAAGACCGGTGCAGCTACAGCTCAGGCGACCGGTTCCCAATTTTACCCTGTCGATGTCACCGATGCCCATGCGCTTGAATCCTGTATAGAT
>CAZBUT010000159.1:0-3599 GCA_964495165.1 uncultured Muribaculaceae bacterium
ATCAAGTATATTAAACGCTTTAAACCGTCTGTCAAAGTAAAAATATTTGATGACCACCATAATTACACTGATGTCGACTTCAATGTAATTGCTCAACGGTTTAATATGCTGAAAGGAGAAAAGAAATACATTATCACTACCGAAAAAGATGCGGTGAGGTTGAAAAACAACAAAAGTTTTCCTGAAAAGCTAAAACCGTATCTGTTTTATCAGCCAATAGATGTGCAGTTTTTGTCTGATACTCAAACAGCTTTTGATGTCGAGCTAAGCAAAATGATTACGAAAAAATTATAATTTATACATTATGTTGGACAAAATTAAACAAACAGCAGAATATATCCGGTCAAAAGTGTCGGATATGCCGCAAACCGCTATAATTTTAGGAACAGGTCTTGGCGCATTAGTAGATCACATAGACCAAAAGCAATATATCCCATATACTGAAATTCCCAACTTCCCGGTTTCAACAGTAGAAGGGCATAGCGGGAACCTTATATTTGGCACTCTCGGGAATAAGCGAGTAATGGCAATGCAGGGACGTTTTCATTTTTATGAGGGGTATGACATGAAACAAGTTACGTTCCCTGTAAGAGTGATGAAAGCATTGGGAATAAAAACATTGTTTGTTTCAAATGCAGCCGGAGGCATGAATCCTCAATTTAAAATCGGGGATATAATGATAATCACAGATCATATTAACTTATTCCCGGAGCATCCATTGAGAGGTAAAAATTATAACGAGCTGGGAGATCGTTTCCCCGACATGAGTGAAGCGTATTCTCGGCGATTGATTAAAGATGCAATAGATATTGCAGAGGAAAAGGACATAAAAGTCGTTCAAGGGGTATATGTAGGGACGCAAGGACCTACATTTGAAACTCCCGCCGAGTACCGCTATTTTCATCGTATAGGCGGTGATGCAGTCGGCATGTCAACAGTTCCAGAGGTAATTGTTGCTAAACATGGTGGCATGGAAGTATTTGCTGTTTCAGTAATTACCGACCTTGGCGTTGAAGGCATCGTCGAACAAGTATCACACGAAGATGTTCAAAAGGCTGCACAAAAAGCACAGCCCAAAATGATGGAGATCATGAGGGAATTAGTTAATCGCTTTAAAGAATAAACATAAATGGGAAATAAATTAACCGAAATCGCTGAACTCGGTGAATTTGGTTTGATAAAACGTCTCACGCAAGACTTCTCGTCTCATAACGCCTCGACAATAAAAGCGGCAGGTGATGATTGTGCTGTTCTTCATTATGAAGGAAAAGAAGTATTGGTAAGCACCGATATGCTTGTTGAGGGAATACATTTTGATTTAACCTATGTTCCATTAAAACATTTAGGTTACAAATCGGCGGTTGTCAATTTCTCTGACTTGTATGCAATGAACGCCACTCCACGGCAAATAACTGTATCGCTTGCCATATCTAAACGTTTTGCAGTTGAACACATAGAGCAATTATACAGTGGCATTAAGTTGGCATGTGATATATATGGAGTTGATTTAGTTGGCGGAGACACAACGACATCTCGATCTGGTTTAGTAATCAGCATTACATGTATAGGTAGTGCCGAAAAAGAAAAAATTGCATATCGTTCAGGAGCACGAAACACCGATTTAATATGTGTAAGCGGAGACTTAGGAGCAGCATACATGGGACTTCAACTGCTGGAACGCGAGAAAATAGCATCGGCAGGTCAAACAGACTTTAAACCTCAATTCCAAGGAAAAGAGTATTTAGTTGAAAGGCAACTGAAACCTGAAGCCCGCAAAGACATTGTCGCTGCACTTGAAAAGCATGGAATTATTCCAACCTCAATGATAGATATATCCGACGGATTGTCGTCGGAATTGATGCATATATGCAAACAAAGCCATACCGGTTGCCGCATATATGAGGAACGTATTCCGATTGACTATCAAACTGCAGTAATGGCAGAGGAACTTGGCATGAATCTTGTCACAGCCGCACTCAATGGGGGAGAGGACTATGAACTGCTATTTACAGTTCCATTGCATCAAAATGATGTAATAGAGAAAATTGAGGGTGTAAAAATTATAGGTCATATAACAGATGAAAGCCTTGGTTGCGCAATGATAACCCGAGATGGAGGAGAAATAGAACTTAAGGCACAAGGCTGGAATCCTCTTGCCGAGTAAAATATCTGTAATGCCCCGTATTAAAAAAGATTGCTGGGCATTATGTTTATGTCGCCATAAATTTGTAATTTTGTACTCATAATTTAGAACATTTAAAGTCATGATAAATCGTGTATTAATCAGAATCAAGGTTGTGCAGATGTTATACTCTTATCTGCTCACCCGCAAAGAATTCAAAATAGAATCGGCTCCTGAGAGCGCGTCAAGAGATAAAAAATATGCCTATACACTTTATCTTGATTTAATACTCCTCATTCTTGAGTTGTCAGGCTACAATGTCAAAGCCAATGGCAAGAAATCCCCGTTGGAAGTTTTAGGAGGAAACAACTGCCTGTCCTCAATGAAAATAGCCAAATCGCTTATAAACTACGACGAGATAAAAAGTCTCATGCTACGTGGCAGTGGCAACATTGATGACTTTGACAGTATCGCAATGCGATTATACACCCTTATCACGTCATCTGTGGCATACAGGGACTACAAAAAAATCAGTCAGCCTGAAATCAAAGATGATGTCTTGTTTTGGAATAGTGTAATAAATACAATATTCGTAAAAGAGCCTCTATTTGTTGAAACATTGCGCAAAAACGAATCTTTTACAAACGTTGGATATGAGACTGCCATCTCGATGCTGACAAATACATTGTCAAATTATAGCGATACTCGCACATTACTTGTTAATGCCCGCAAATCTCTTGTCGCGTCATTGGATAAAGGATATGAACTTTACCATAGTATTCTGTTGTTAATGGTTGAAATAACCAAATTACAACAAATGCGTATCGATGCCGCCAAGTCAAAATACCTTCCAACGTATGATGATTTGAATCCAAACATGAAATTTGCCGAAAATGGATTTATTGAAGTTCTCATAAACCACCCAGATATGCAGGCTTATCTATCGGCAAATCCTATATCCTGGGAAAACGAGACCGTTCTTGTAAAAACGTTATTAGACAAAATTCTCCAATCAGACATATATAAACAATACATGAGCGAGAAATATATTAGCTTTACCTCTGATTGTGAATTTTGGCGTAATGTGTGCAAGAACATTATACTCCCCTCTGAAGAACTTGCTGAGGCATTAGAAGCTCAATCGCTGTACTGGAATGATGATTTGGCAATAATGGGAACATTCGTACTAAAAACAATACGCCAATTTGCCAATAGCAATAACGGCAATGGTGTTTCTCTACTGCCACAGTATAAAGATGACGAAGATAAAGCATTTGGTCCCGAGTTATTTGAAGCAGCAGTAAAAAATGCAGAAGAATACAGAAACTATATTGACAAATTTGTAAACGACAGCCAATGGGATCCTGAGCGATTGGCGTTTATGGATATAGTAATTATGATTACTGCAATTGCCGAACTATTGCATTTCCCGACAATTCCTATCCCGGTAACACTCAACGAGTATATCGAAACAGCC
>CAZBUT010000159.1:3609-4655 GCA_964495165.1 uncultured Muribaculaceae bacterium
GAAGGGAAACTAAACAAAAATTGAAAAAATAACGTTATATTTGTAGAAAGTTTAATTTAATCACATTTAAATCAGAATGATAACAAATTTCTTATTACTTCAAGAAGCTGCAGGCGGAGCAGGAATGATGAACATTCTAATGATTGTAGCTTTAATTGCTATTTTCTACTTTTTCATGATACGTCCGCAACAAAAAAGACAAAAAGAAATACGCAAATTCCGTGAAGGGCTCAATGTAGGCGACCGTGTAATCACTGCAGGTGGTATATACGGCAAAATACGTGGTATTAAAGAGACTTCATTAATTGTTGAGATTGCCGACAATGTCAAAATTACAATAGACAAAGGTTCAGTATATCCATCTGCTGCAGAAGCTCAAGCACAACAACAAACTGAAGAAAACAAATAATACATTGTTGAATCGCATCTATCGGCTCATTGTTGTAATTCAACACAATGAGCCGATTTTTTAAATACCCGGTTATGGCACTATCAAATAACAAGAGCAAAGAGATTCTTAACAAAATAGGAAAGGCGGCTCATTCATCACGAGGACGAGATGCTATTCTGTTTATTATGTTTTTGAGTATATCATATATATTCTGGCTCATGCTCACTCTTAACAATGAAATACAAGAAGACTTTGAAGTGCCGGTGGAACTTACTGAAATACCCGACAGCATAACTATGCTTGATGAAATTCCACATAAAATAAATGTAAGTGTAAGAGGCAAAGGCTCGGCGCTCGTAAGGCATAAATGGGGCGGACTGTCCCCCATGAAACTGCAGTTTAGAGATTATGTTTCAAACAACAAATTCATCATGGGGAAAAACGACATCGATTCAAAATTACGATCTTTTTTCGGTTCAGGGACACAAATGATATCATTCTCTCCCGACTCAATAAAGTCGTCTTTTTCATCTCATGCCGGACTCAAAGTGCCGTTGAAAATCAAAACCGACATCAATGCGCATTTCCAATATGTTATTAATGGGGAAATCGTTGCTGATATCGACTCTGTATCGTTATACTCTGCAAATGATAT
>CAZBUT010000160.1:0-4647 GCA_964495165.1 uncultured Muribaculaceae bacterium
GAAATAAAACATGGCGATATAGGGCAGATGAATCTTTATCTAAATTATTTTCAAACTGAAATCTGTCAGGCGGATGATAACCCACCTATTGGTATTGTACTTGGCGCGAGAAAGGATGAATTGTTAATGGAGTATGCGCTGCAAGGTGTCACTAATCAGCTGTTTGCTGCAAAGTACCAATTATATCTGCCTAAACGAGAAGAGTTGCAAGCTCAATTAGATGTACTTCTTGCTAATAAAGGATAGGTTGCAAAACAAAAGCCATTCTTTCGCGTTAACTTTAAAAAAAGAAATACGATGTTAGGAAACTTTGTTTATTCCAATCCCACAAAATTGTATTTTGGGGATAAAGCGCAAGAAAATCTTGTCGAAGCATTAAAACCCTTTGGACAGAAAGTGCTTCTTGTTTATGGAGGCGGTTCGATAAAATGCAATGGCGTTTATGACGATGTGATAGCTGCGTTATCTGCCGCTGGCAAAACCGTTATTGAGCTATCGGGAGTAATGCCTAATCCCACGGTCGCGAAATTAAACGAAGGAGTCGAAGTGGCTCGTGAAAACGAAGTGGATCTGATACTCGCTGTGGGAGGCGGTTCCACAATTGATTATGCCAAAGGAGTGAGCGTGGCAACCGATTATGACGGAGATGCCTGGGAGCATTTTTACGTGCGGCAAGCCAATCCCGCACCCGGAGCAAAGATAATCCCGGTCGGTGCAGTGTTGACAATGGCCGGTACCGGCTCTGAAATGAATGGCGGATCTGTTATCACCAACCCCCGGCAAAAACTCAAAATCGGGAAAGTTTTTGGCGAAGAAGTCATGCCCAAATTCGCTATATTGAACCCTCGATACACTTTCAGTGTGCCGATGCGTCAAATGGTTGCCGGAATCTATGACGTGATGAGTCACATCATGGAGCAGTATTTTTCAGGAGAAGATGATAATGTATCAGACTATATGGCCGAGGGGTTGATGCGATCTTTGATTGTATCATCTCGAGAGGCTATTAAGGATCCTGAAAATTACGAAGCCCGCTCCAATATTATGTGGCTTGCGACATGGGCTTTGAATACACTCATTGGCAAAGGGAAATCACAAGACTGGATGGTTCATATGATCGGACAGGCAATAGGGGCATATACCGATGCGATCCATGGCATGACACTTGCCGGTGTATCGATTGCTTATTATAGGCATATTATGGAAGCCGGGCTTGGTAAATTTGCTCGTTTTGCCCGGACAGTGTGGGATATATCTGCCGATGGTAAAACCGGACGTCAATTGGCTGCCGCCGGAATTGAAGCGTTGCAAATGTGGATAAAAGAGATTGGAGCCGCAACCGAGATTTCATCGCTTGGTGTTACCGAAGATATGATTGAGGGTATTGCCGATGCCACATTTATAATGCCTGGCGGCTATAAGAAACTTTCTCGAGCCGACGTTATCGCAATCTTACGCAACAGCCTGTAAAATTAATATGTGAGCATAAATTGATATTGCATTGAGGGTGGTAATCGTAATGCCACCCTTGTTTTTTTTATGTTGAGAATGTCACTTTTGGGAGTGGAGTTTCGTTATAAGAATGAAAAGTAAACATAATTAATAACGATAAAAACAGTACAATTATGGCAGGAACAGAATTAGTGATTTCCGATCTTATGGATTGCATTCAGGCAATATGTATTTGTGTGGTGTTGCCGGTAATGATAGTATGGCTTGTGATGAGAAAGAGGATTAATGAGGCCAATCGCACGACTGAAGTGATATTGGCGGCGATAGAACGTAAAGATAACATTGATATAGACGCTCTCACAAAATCATTGAGCAGAACAAAAAAAACGCCACGAGAGAAGTTGCAGGCAACGTTGACCTATGGCTGCGTATTCAGCTGTTTGGCGGTAGCCGGAGCAATTTTGATTGCTTATTTGAGGGCTATGTATGGCCCGGGTAACTATGATGAAGTGTTTATAGGCTTGATTGTTGCCGTTTTGGCTGCACTTGGAATAGCATTTATGATACTTTATTTCGCAGGCAAAAAAGCGCTTGAAAAAAACCGTAATTGAGATTAGTTGGGAATGACACAAGAGCAATTTGTGCATGAAGTATCTAAAGAGCAGAGGGCGTTGCGGCGCTTTCTGCTTGCCCTTTGCTGTGGCGATAGAGATCGTGCTGATGACATTGCTCAAGAGGCTTTGGTTAAGGCGTGGCTGTCGATAGGGCGTTTTGATGGCGTGAATTTCTCGGGCTGGCTGAAACGAATTGCATATAATGCGTTTATCGACAATACGAGGTCGGCCGACAGGTATTCTCCGCTCGATGATGCATCGGCCGAAGCGAGCGGAGATGCAGCCGACGACTTTTGCCGTTATCAAGATTTGTATCAAGCACTTGACCGGTTATCCCCCAAAGAGCGTACGGCAATATTGCTATATTATCTTGAGGGATATGCCGTTAAGGAGATATGCAAAATTGTGGATTGCTCTGAAGATGCCGTGAAACAGCAACTGTCGCGTGGCCGCAGGCAGTTAAAAGAACTTCTATAAAATAGCAAAAGGTGGTATGGAAGATGATGCAAGACTAAAAGAAATATTCAATGGATATAATCCCCGATTGAAAGGTGATAAAGAATTTATCGACTCATTGCAAAAACGAATGCGGGTGGTGGAAATAGTGCAACAGAGTCAAAAAACAGATACCCGTTTGTCAAGGCTTATGTTGGTGGTAACATTTGCTTTGGGGGCGTTGTCGGCGGTTTTGGTTATGTTGTTGTGTGGTGATGCCGATACCGTAATGCCTCCGCTTGAGATGTTTGGCGCAAATCTTTTTTTGCTCCTTAATATGAGAGTAATAATGTTTACGGTAGTGGCGATGATGATGAGTGCATGTGTGATATTTATAGTTGGCGGGTTATATCGCTATCTGCGCCGTCGCAATAATCGTTTGAAGATGGCAATGCTGAAAGATATATAGCTTGTTTTGTCGTCCGATATGCGGCATCGGCTAACGGTGGTGTGACAGGATCGCATAAATGCCGGCAAGGGAGAGGGTAACTTTGCAGGTGTATTTAAAATTTAATGTTATGATAGACACTAAGACGTTTTTTGTGTTATTGGCGATTGTTGCGGTTGAGTATGCCGGAGTGTTGCTCGCTATTGCCGCCGATTTATGGAGCGGGTGGCGCAAAGCCTCTGTCGGCGGCCGCCCTCACACTTCGCGGGCTCTTAGGCGTACCGTCGATAAGATTGCCCGCTATTTTAATGCTCTTATGGCTCTTACGGTGATTGATGCAATGGTGATTGCCGGTGTATGTTATCTGCGCGAGACTTTGGGGTGGAGTCTTCCGGTTGTTCCTGTATTCACTTTTATAGGCTCTATCTCGCTTGCTTTGATTGAGGTGAAAAGCATTTGCGAGAAAAGCGGCAGCAAGGGCGATATGGTTGAGGTGGCTCGGCTTTTGAAAGATTTGGCTGAAGATCCCTCTACTGCACGTTTCCTGAAATGGTTTGAAGAAAATAAAAATGTACCCGGTAAAAAGGCTGAATAATGAAATATTTTACGTTAGACGAACTGACGCGCAGCGACACTGCCCGTCGCAGGGGGATAGAAAATGTTCCGGGGCAGGAGCATATAGATAATCTTGTGCGATTGGTGGAAAACACGCTTGATCCCGCGCGTGAAGCATTGGACGGGCCTGTCAAGGTTAATAGCGGATTCCGTTCTAAACAGTTGAATGCGGCGGTCGGCGGGGCGCCGCGTTCATATCATTTGCAAGGTCGGGCGGCCGATTTGACGACTGGCAGCCGAGAAGGCAACCTGCGCCTGTATAAAATCCTGCACCGTTTGCCTCATGTCGAGTTGATTTGGGAACAAGGTGGAAAATGGGTGCATGTTGCGTTGTGATTAGTTAAATAATTATGAATAAACATAATTTATCATAAATATTATTCCAGACTTTGCTCTCTTTCTCTACTCTCAATTAATCGCTATTGCATAGCGTAAAAAATTGTCGTACATTTGCATGTGATTAGTCTTGGTGATAAGCGCGTGGCTTAAACCAAGGCTGAGCGGCGGCCTTCACATCGCAAAATGTGCTTTGAGAAGGTTCGCTATTGTCGTATCAATACGTTAACAAGACAAGAGAATGATTGATAAAGAATTATTGGTTAAAACCGTCGAAGAGGCAATTGCAGGCACCGATATTTTTTTGGTGGAGGTGAA
Organism: uncultured Muribaculaceae bacterium; assembly: GCA_964495165.1. GTDB lineage: Bacteria > Bacteroidota > Bacteroidia > Bacteroidales > Muribaculaceae > RGIG4079. The sequence continues at coordinate 4,219 of CAZBUT010000160.1, forward strand.
AATCAATCCCGGAAATTCTATCGTGGTTGAGATTGACAGTATTGCCGGCATTGACATAGATACATGCGCCACGATTACACGCAAAATCGAATCTGTGTTTGATCGCGAGGTCGAAGATTATGAACTTGAGGTCGGTTCCGCAGGCTTGACTGCGCCATTTAAAGTGCGCGGGCAGTATCTTAAAAACGTAGGCAATGAAGTTGAGGTATTGACCGGAGACGGGCGCAAATTGCACGGCGTGTTGTCGGCTGTTGGCGATGACGACTTCACAGTTGAAATCGAGAAAAAGGTAAAAGAGCCGGGAGCAAAACGCCCCACGCTTGTAAAAGAGCCGCTCACCTTGAAAATGAATGAGACCAAATCAGTAAAATATTTAATAAAATTCAAATAAAGAGATATCCCTATGGCTAAGAAAGAGGAAGCTCCAAA
>CAZBUT010000161.1:0-4639 GCA_964495165.1 uncultured Muribaculaceae bacterium
AATGGTTTGCCGGCAACGTCAAATTTATGACGGTGAGTAACCAAGATATCGATACCGCGAGCATCGGTAGCGCCTAAGTTGGCATACGACGGGTGGTAGCTGCCCATTGATGGCGGATAGTCGCTTCCGAGTGATTGAAGAATGTCGTAGGTGTAGTTGTAGAATGCATCAAATTCGATGCCGAGTTTACCCCCCCACATTGTAGCGTCAAAACCAACGTTCCAAGAGCGTGTTTTTGTCCATGTAAGTTGGGTATTTGCGATATATGCAAGGTAGAGTGAGTTAACTGTAGTGTTGTTGAGGAACATCTTGTTGCCAAATGCGTATGTGCTCAAATAAGCGTAAGCGGCAGAACCTGAGTCATCACCGATAAGACCCAATGATGCACGTATCTTCAAGTCATCGAGCCAACTGCGAGTTGATTCCATGAAGTTTTCTTGAGAGATGCGCCATGCAAGTGAACCTGAGGGGAAGAAGCCCCAACGTTTGTCGGAAACGTTACCTGAGAATTTGTATGAACCGTCATAACGTCCGCTGAATTCAGCGAAATATTTTTGGTCATAGTTGTAGCTTGCACGGAATACGTAACCCATCATGCGTGATTTGTTGCTCCAACCGCCTATGTCGCTCATAGTACCCATGCCCAACTCGGGAAGTTCTGAGAAGTCAAGGTCTTTGGCGTATGCAGAGTGTGCATTTGATTTGTTTTCACGCATTTCAGCCAATAACAATGCCGATACATTGTGTACTTTGTTGAATGTGTTGTCGTAGTTGATTTGGAATTGACCGAGCAATTGTTGTGAATAGGTTGAACCTTCACCAACTTTTATAGATGTTCCTTTTTCTCCGTTAACAACGGTAAATGTGCCGTCGGTTTTGTTGTATTGGTTTACTTCAAACGGAGTGTCGAGGTTTTTGTTGCGAGAGTTGGCGTAGTCGTAAGCTCCGGTGATTTTTGCAGAAAGACCTTTCACCCAAGGAGCGTCAAATTGCAATGAAATATTTGAGCGCAAGTCAAGAGAGTTGGTTTTCTTGTAACCTGATTCATAGATAGCAGCGAGAGGGCTGTTGGGAACTGACAAGTTGTTTGAGCAAACACCTGTGTAGATTCCGTCAAGTTCAGGAGCAAGATAGGGGTGCATACCGATTGTTTGCTTGGCTATTGACATATAACCTACTTCCGTTGTTCCGTTGTCGGCGCCACCTGAGTTGTAACCCGGTTGTGAACGGTCAGAAACGAAACCGGAAGCACCCATTTGCAATGTCCAGTATTTTGCAAGATTAGACTCTAAATTAAAGCGCATTGAATAACGGTTGTAGTCAAAGTTGTCGATATTGCCTTCTTGACCGAGATAACCGATAGATGCGTAGTAATTGTGAGTTTCTGTACCGCCTTGCATTGAAAGGGTGTGCTTGGTTGTCATACCTGTTCCGAATACTTCGTCGATGTAATTGTAGTTGTGGTATCCGTCTGTAGGATCGCCATTAGCAACCATTTGGAACATTTCTTCGGTAAATACGGGTACAAATTGTGAACGGTCGGTGATTTGTCCGTTAGCCAATTGGTCCATCATTGAGGCCATGTTGTAGTAGTTCATGAATTCAAGACCGTCCATGAACTCGGGGAAGTTGGCATTCATAGAAACACCCACTGATCCGTCGTATGTTACACGGGGCTTGCCTGATGAACCTTTTTTAGTGGTAACGATGATAACACCACCGGCTGCGTTAAGACCGTAAACGGCTGTAGCTGCAGCATCTTTCAATACTGAAAGGCTTGCGATGTCGTTGGGGTCAACTTCGTCGATAGAACGGGGTACACCGTCAACGATGTAAGTAACGGCTTTGCTTGAACCGCGGATTCTCAACGATGCCTGGTCGATACCCGGCTCACCTGATGTCTGGATAGAAGAGATACCTGCTACTTTACCACCGAGCATCTGAGTGAGCTGAGTAGAGGGCGCTTGCAAAAGTTCATCACCCTTGATTGCCGATACGGCTCCGGTGATAGATGATTTCTTTTGTTTGCCATAACCCACAACGATAACCTCGTCGAGGTTTTCTGCGTTTTGTTTCATGGTTACATTGATAACCGATTGGTTACCAACTTTTACTGCGACAGGATCCATGCCGACGTAAGAGAAGTGGATTGTTTGGCCTTCGCGTGCCTGTATGGTGTATTGACCATCTAAGTTGGTGCTTACACCTGCGGCTGTACCTTCTATGGTAACGCTAACGCCAATCAATGGCTCTCCCAATTCGTCGATTACGGTACCCGAAATCGCTTTCTGTGCAAAACCGATTGCCGGTATTGCAACCATTAGCAACATGGCAACGAACATGCGTCGCAATGTGCCTGTAGATTTTGAGTTAGACTCCATAAGTAATTGAGATTAGTTGGTTAATATTAAGTTATAGTGATTCAAGAATTTGCCAGCATTGGTATAGTCCGCGTGGAACGTGGAAACAACCTTTCCATTTGCCGCCTTTGAGGTTCAGAAGCACATCTCCCTGACGGTTGAGGTAGCCAAACCATTCGGGGTGTTCTTTGTCTTTAAAGTGTTCCCAAGTGTAGTTGTGAACGCGTTCAAACCATTCAAGACAGCGTGGGTCTTTTGTGAGCTGATAGCCTTTAATCATTGAAATGAGTGTTTCAATGTGTACCCACCATAGTTTTTGATCCCATTCGAGTTCCTGTGTGGGGTGTCCTTTGAGATCCATGAAGTAGAAGATGCCGCCATGCTCTTTGTCCCAGCCATATTCGGCCATGCGTATAGCGGTGTCTTTGGCTTTCTCGATAAGCTCGGGACGGTTGAGGCGTTTGCCCAAATCCATGATAAACCACATCGCTTCGATTGCGTGTCCCGGGTTCATGTGGCGTCCGTCCATGCAATCTGCCAATGAGCCGTCTTCGGCAACGTTTTCGACAACCAATCCGCCAAGTTCAGGGCGCAAGAATACGTCCATTACTTCGTGGATACATACGTCGATTGTTTTTTTCATGAATTCTTCGTCAAGAAGAGGCTCGATTTCAAGGGCGAGGTTGCAAAGAATCATCGGAAGCGCGAAGTTTTTCAATGAGCGTGTTCCCGCATGTATCTTGTTCCATTTTCCCTTGGGGTTGTCAACTTTTGATAATACGATGTCAAAAGTTTTTTTTGCGATTTCGGCATATTCTTTGTTGCCGGTTGCGATGCTCAATTGCCCGAAAGCCATTGTCGCAAATGTGTAAGAGAAGATGTTGTAAGGCTCTACAAGCGGTTTGCCTTCGCGTGTAAGAGAGAAATACCAGTTATAGTTGCCGTCGTGACCATATTTTTTGAGGAATTCACCTCCTTGTATGGCCGCATCAAGCCATTCCTGGCGTTTCTCTACTTTGTTGTAGAGCATTGAGAACATCCACACTTCTCTGCCTTGAAGCCAAATGAATTTGTCGGTATCAAACACATTTCCTTCACGGTCAAGACATGTGAAGTAGCCACCACATTCTTTGTCTTGAGATTTCTCAAGCCAGAACGGGAGTACCGAGTCAAGAAGCTCGTTTTTGTACTGTTCAGCTAATTTCTTAAAATCCATGATTGTGTTGAATTATGATTGTTTGTTATTTTTAATTGTCAAGTGTCCCTGTTGTTCTCTATTTTTTTGTCCAGTATTTTTCGATTTCTTCAAGCGATTTGCCTGTAGTTTCGGGTACGGCTTTCCACATGATGAGCATGTAGGGTACGCAACATACGGCAAACAACAGGAATGTGCCTTGTGGAGTGATGTTTGTCAACAGCCACGGGGTGAGCTGTCCGATGAGGAATGTACCGATCCATAGCGCGAAACTTGCGATAGACATTGCCACGGCACGCACTTTGATGGGATACATCTCGCTGAGAATAACCCATACAACGGCACAGATTGAACCGGCGCAGCACACGATGTATAAAACGAAGAATATGAGCAGATAATAGCTTGAAATATTCAACTCTTTACCCCAAATGAAGTATCCGGCGATGAGAAGCAGTGATAAAATCATGCCACTCACTCCGTAGTATATGAGTTTCTTGCGTCCGATCTTGTCGATTATAAACATTGCCACTACAGTGGTGAGCATATTGGCCAATCCCACAATCACTTGATAGAACAATGCGTCGTCGCTTGCCAATCCGGCGCCTTTGAATATTTCAGGTCCGTAATAAAGCACTGCGTTTACGCCCATAAATTGACCGAGTATCGCAATCGACATACCGATTATAAGAGCTTTGAATATTCCGGGTTGGAACAACATTTTCAGCTCTGATTTCTCGTTGCCTGATGATTTGCTCACTTCCTGTGTAGCTGCGATTTGCTCGCTTATGTCGCTTTGTGAGCAATATATGCGGCCAAAGATGCTTTTGGCTTGTGTGATGCGGTCTTTGGTGATGAGCCAACGCGGGCTTTCGGGTATGCACATTACGATAATGAGGAAGAACAATGAGGGTACAACTCCCATTCCCAACATTCCGCGCCAATATTCGGTGATGAATATCTTGTCAAAGAAGTTCCCGAGTGCTTCCCCTTCCTGTGCGATGTCGAGCAAACGGTCGTTGATGATATAGGCGGCGACAACACCTATTGTCACTGCAAGCTGGTAAAGCGACACAAGCAATCCGCG
>CAZBUT010000162.1:0-4609 GCA_964495165.1 uncultured Muribaculaceae bacterium
GGAATAATTGTTCGCCGGAGTAACACGGCAATTCTTTTACACAACCGGCAATGCGTATATAATACTTTTCATTAGGCATAAAATCATACGCTTTTGCCCATTCGCCAAATGTCGCTGAAATCCAATCGGAGTAATAGCGGATTTCAGTATACCCCGAAACCGAGTCTTTTCGCTCTGATTTTATCGCATCATCGCTGCCAGACCGTGATTCCGCGTATACCCTGTAGTTGTCAAATATGTCGTTTATCAACTCTTGCTCAGATGCATAATGTACAATATTGCTGTTTTTCAAAGTAACGACTGTTCCGTCATTCATCAAAATGCGTTTGTGATTTACATCGTCAGAGCAAGAGCAACACAAACATATCATTACGAATAGAGGGAGGATTGTTTTCATAAGCCAAAAATTAGGTAAATACATAGAAATTTCGTTAAATCAATTGTAATAACGGTTTAGGCTCTTTAATTATTGCAAATGGAAAGCGAGCTGAGTGTTTTTTGCGAAAATTATTTGCTTATTTTACGGAAACACTATAATTTTGCAACATATATCAATAAAACGGTAAAAATGGTTATTTATAGTACACATCAATTATCGCAACTATCTCAAGTCGTGGTCGTCGCCGTCCTAAATTCTCGGGAGGGTTAATTGGTTGTGTACATTTTGCATAAATAGAGTTACTCGATGCCTCCCCTCTCAAAAGCAAGGAAGGGAGGCATTTGATTTAATAAAAATGATTCATTATGAGCAAACCGCTTAGAAGTGCAGCAAGCACACAAGGTCGCCGTATGGCAGGCGCACGAGCCCTTTGGCGCGCCAATGGCATGAAAGAAGATCAAATAGGTCGCCCGATCATTGCCGTGGTCAATTCTTTCACACAATTTGTTCCCGGACATACCCATTTGCATGAAATAGGGCAAATCGTCAAACAAGAGATAGAAAAACTTGGTTGCTTCGCGGCTGAATTCAACACAATCGCGATAGACGACGGTATCGCTATGGGTCACGATGGAATGTTGTACTCTCTGCCTTCTCGCGACCTGATTGCCGATAGCGTTGAATATATGGTTAATGCCCACAAAGCCGATGCAATGGTGTGCATATCCAATTGCGACAAAGTGACCCCGGGTATGCTCATGGCGGCTATGCGATTGAACATTCCGGCAATTTTTGTGTCAGGAGGACCGATGGAAGCAGGACGACTCGGAGACCGCCCGCTCGACTTGATCGACATTATGATTGACTCTGCCGATGACAGTGTAGATGATGATACTGTCACCAAACTTGAGCAATGTGGTTGCCCCACTTGCGGTTCTTGCTCAGGTATGTTTACCGCAAATTCCATGAATTCTCTTAATGAAGCGATAGGGCTTGCGCTGCCGGGCAACGGCACAATTGTTGCGACACACGCCAACCGCACTGCTCTTTTCCGCAAGGCGGCTCAAATCATAGTAAAAAACACATTGGCTTACTACAATGATGATGACGACAGTGTGCTACCTCGCAACATTGCCACACGCCAAGCCATGCTTAACGCCATGACTCTTGATATTGCAATGGGTGGCTCTACAAATACAGTATTACACTTGCTTGCAGTTGCAAATGAAGCCGGAGCCGATTTCACAATGGCCGACATCGATGCTTTGTCGCGCAAGACTCCTGTATTATGTAAAGTAGCTCCAAATTCAAAATATCATATTCAAGATGTAAATCGTGCAGGAGGTATAATATCAATAATGAAAATTCTTGCCGACAACGGCATTGTTGACACTTCGGTAAAACGTGTCGACGGTCTGACTCTTGGAGAAGCCATTGACAACTACGCAATTGGAGGCAAAAACTTTAGCGACGAAGCCATAGCTTTATGGAAAAGTGCTCCGGGTGAGAAAAAAAATCTTGTACTCGGCTCTCAAAATACAACCTACAAAGAGCTTGACACTGACCGTGCAACAGGTTGTATCAGAGATTTTGATCATGCCTACGTTAAAGACGGAGGACTCGCAGTGCTGCGTGGAAATATAGCAAAAGACGGTTGCGTCGTAAAAACAGCCGGCGTAGATGAAAGTATTTTCCATTTCCGTGGCACAGCAAAAGTTTTTGAATCACAAGAAGATGCTGTCGACGGAATATTACACGACAAAGTGGTAGCCGGTGATGTTGTGGTAATCACACATGAGGGACCCAAAGGAGGTCCGGGTATGCAAGAAATGTTGTACCCTACAAGCTACATCAAGTCTAAGCATTTGGGCAAGGAGTGTGCATTGATTACCGACGGACGTTTCTCAGGCGGAACTTCGGGATTGTCTATTGGGCACATTTCACCCGAAGCGGCTGCCGGTGGCAACATCGGATTGGTACGCACCGGTGATATTATCGACATAAATATTCCGGAACGTTCTATAAATGTCGAACTTAGCGATGAGCAACTTGCCTCCCGGCGCGTTGAAGAAGAAGCCCGTGGCAAACAGGCATTCACACCGCTCAACCGCGATAGGTATATTTCAAAAGCGTTGCGCGCTTATGCCGCTATGGTTACATCGGCCGATAAAGGCGGAGTCAGAGAACTTGTGTAATAAATTCAAGTCAAATAAGAATACAATAATAAATATATATGAGTGGAAAAATTACAGGTGCTGAAGCTCTCATAAAATCGCTTATTGCAGAGGGTGTTGATCGCGTTTTTGGTTATCCCGGAGGCGCAATAATACCCGTTTATGACAAGCTCTATGATTATACCGACAAGTTAAAACATATCCTTGTCAGACATGAGCAGGGTGCAACTCATGCAGCACAAGGGTACGCACGTGTATCAGGACGTACAGGCGTTGTGATTGTAACATCGGGACCGGCGGCAACAAACGTCATAACCGGTCTGAGCGATGCTCTAATGGATAGCACCCCTATGGTAGTCATAACCGGTCAGGTTGCATCGGCATTCCTTGGCTCTGATGCATTTCAGGAAACAGATGTCGTAGGCATAACCCAGCCAATAACAAAATGGTCATATCAAATACGCCGTCCCGAAGACATTCCTTGGGCAGTAGCTCGGGCATTCTACATAGCCGGCACCGGTCGTCCGGGCCCGGTTGTATTGGATTTGGCAAAAGATGCCCAGACCGGGTTATTGGAATGGAGTCATAAAAAATGTGATTATATACGCAGTTATATACCCTATCCCGAAATCAATAAAGACGACATCAAGAAGGTCGCTGATTTAATCAATGATGCTGAGCGTCCGATGATAATTTCGGGACATGGTGTCATGATTTCTGAGGCAGAAAACGAGCTCGCAGCTCTTGCCGAGAAGGCCGACATTCCGGTTACAGCGACATTGCTCGGTTTGTCAACCATACCATCGGCACACCCGTTATACAAAGGAATGCTCGGAATGCACGGCAACATAGGGCCAAATGTCAACACCAACAAATGTGACCTGCTGATAGCAATCGGCATGAGATTTGACGATAGAGTAACAGGCGACACATCTAAATATGCTCGCCAAGCCAAAATTGTTCATATCGACATCGACTCATCTGAATTTGACAAAAACGTTAAAACTACGGCAACAATACACGGCGATGCCAAAGAAGTGCTTAAACAGCTTTTGCCTCTCGTTAGCGAGAATAAGCATACAGAATGGCTAAAAACATTTGATGCCTGCGATGCAGTGGAACAGGAAAAAGTTGTAAAACGTGAAGTGTTCCCCGAAAGCGGATCAATGAACATGGGAGAAGTCGCATATAAGGTTTCAAAAGCGACCGGAGACAAAGCCGTGTTAATCACCGACGTCGGACAAAACCAAATGTTCTCATCTCGCTATTTCAGATACACCGAGCCCAAAAGCATTATAACATCAGGAGGACTCGGAACCATGGGATTTGGGCTTCCTGCCGCTATCGGAGCTAAAATGGGCGCACCCGAACGCACAGTATGCTTCTTTACCGGTGATGGTGGTTTGCAGATGACTATACAAGAACTTGGTACAATAATGGAGTATGGTACTGCAGTGAAAATCATCTTGCTTAACAATAATTTTCTTGGCAACGTGCGACAATGGCAACAATTATTCTTCAGAGGTCGTTTTTCACAAACGCCAATGGTCAACCCCGACTTTGTGCAAATAGCAGACGCTTATGGCATTAAAGCAGAGAATGTGGAAACCCGCGAACGACTTGACGGTGCGATCGAACGCATGTTGAAACATGATGGAGCATATCTGTTGAACGTAAACATCGACCCAACCGATATGATATTCCCTATGACACCTGCAGGAGCGGCTGTTGATGATATTATGCTCAACCCCGAAGAAAAGTATAAAATTGACTAAATCACGCAATTAATAATGGAAAAGCAATTATATACAGTTACGGTGTTTTCTGAAAATCAAGTTGGTTTGCTTAATCAAATCTCCATCATTTTCACCCGCCGTTGCTTAAACATTGAGAGTCTCTCTGTCAGTCCGTCGTCTATACAAGGTGTACACAAATTCACAATCACTTGCATTAGCGACAGGATAACAATGGAGAAAGTTGTCAAGCAGATAGAAAAACGCATCGACGTTTTAAAGTCATTTCTTTACACCGATGATGAGATCGTATATCAAGAAGT
>CAZBUT010000163.1:0-244 GCA_964495165.1 uncultured Muribaculaceae bacterium
GTTCAGGATTCTCACCTGATTCCCTTTTAAGCGGAGACACCCCGAGCGGGCTTCCGCACCAATACGCTGGCAAAGGTAGCACTATTTTTTATTCCGAAAAATTTTATCACAAGAAAATTTATATTTATACGGCGGGAATCAATTGTTAATAATACATTATTAATGATGCTTTATGAGGCAAAAATCGTATCTTTGCAGTTTTAATTTTGACATATATTATATGTTTGATTATATAAGTGACTCG
>CAZBUT010000163.1:254-4575 GCA_964495165.1 uncultured Muribaculaceae bacterium
AAATCAATTGCCGATTTTATTTGTGGCTATCCCCTATTCATTTGGCTTATAGGCGGAGGCTTGTTTTTATTTCTTTACTCGGGTGCAATTCCAGTGCGCCGCATTAAATGGTCGCTAAAAGCCCTGCGCTCCAACAATTCGTCGGGTGAAGGTGAAATCAGTTCATTTCAGGCTTTAATGAGCAGCATTTGCTCAACAGTAGGCATGGGCAACATTGCCGGTGTGGCAATTGCCATATCCATAGGTGGCGCAGGTGTTATCTTCTGGATGTGGGTGAGCGCATTGCTCGGTATGGCCACCAAATTCTTTGAAGGCACTCTCGCTATTATGTATAAAGGGAAGGACAAAGAAGGCAACACTCATGGAGGTCCTATGTATATGCTGACAAACGGGCTTGGCAAGAAATTCAAACCATTTGCCGTGTTCTTCGCTATATTCGGAATGATCGGAACTCTATGTTTCATGCAAGCCAATCAGCTCACAGAGTCATTCATCACGGTGCTTGACGCGCCCGACACGTTTAAATTCAGGCTCATCACCGGTCTCATCATAGGCGCAGTTGTGTCAATCGTTGTGCTTGGAGGCATAAAACGCATATCACAAATCGCCACCAAGGTTGTGCCGGCAATGGTAGGACTTTATTTCTTGCTTGTGTTCATTATTATTGTTATGAACATCGAATTGTTACCCAAAGTATTCTACCAAATCGTGAGCGAAGCATTTAACTTTGAAGCCGGATTTGGAGCTTTGGCGTTTATAGCTATAACCGGTGCCCGCCGTGCCATGTATGTAAACGAAGCCGGCGTGGGAACAGCATCTCTCATGCACGGAGCGTCACGCAATCCCGAACCCGTGCGCGAGGGTTTGATTGCCATGATCGGTCCGGCAATAGATTCCGGACTTGTGTGCACACTCACATCGATTCCCATTCTGATGGCGATGATGGTAAGCCCCATTGAGGTTGAGGGCGTGAAAGGATTATACATAGCTCTCAACGCATTTGAAATGATGCTTCCCGGTTGGGGAGAATATGCGCTGATGGTCATAGTGCTCATCTTTGCCGTGACAACGATGTTTTCTTACTCTTTCTACGGAACTCAATGTGCAAGCTATCTGTTTGGAGACAAAAACGGCAAATATTACGACTACTTCTATCTGTTCATGATAGTTGTAGCATGTATCATTTCCCTCGATCTTGTTGTCAGCATCATGGATTTGGCATTTGCATTGATGACTATCCCCACAATGATAGCCATACTTAGACTCAGTCCGAAAGTGAAACGCGCTACAAAAGAATATTTTTCAAACAACAAATTATAATCTTCTCTCATCATGCTCAGTCACATCGTTTGGGACTTTAACCCGGTCATTATTGACTCTTTCATCACAATACGCTGGTATTCAATGATGTTCCTTATCGGGTTCCTCATTGGATATAAAATCGTCGAAAAAATGTTCAAACATGAAGGAGCGCCCGAGAAATGGCTCGGGGCGCTGTTGCTTTGGGTCATGGTTGGAACAGTTGTCGGCGCACGCCTCGGGCATGTATTTTTTTATGAATGGGAATATTATTCACAACACCCTGTCGAGATATTATACACATGGGAAGGCGGTCTCGCAAGCCACGGCGGTGCAATAGGGGTTATTCTTGCCGTGCTATGCTTCTCAAAATTCACGGCCAAGCGCAATGCGCTATGGACGTTTGACCGTCTGGTAGTGGCAATAGCTCTTGTTGGCGGATTGATACGACTTGGCAATCTTTTCAACTCCGAGATATTCGGACATGCAACCGATCTGCCTTGGGGCTTCATGTTTGTGCGGTCACGCGAATGGCACGCCTTGTACGAAGGACAAGCCTGCCACCCCACACAGATATATGAAGCATTATGCTATTTTGCCCTATTTGGTTTGATGATGTGGATGTATTGGAAAAAGAATGCACAAACCCGTCCGGGCTTGCTGTTCGGCACATTTTTCATCGGAATATTCCTAACCCGCTTTCTCATCGAGTTCATCAAAAACGATCAGACAGCCTTTGAAGCCGACATGACACTCAACATGGGACAATGGTTGAGCATACCGTTTATTTTGGCAGGAATATTCTTCATAATATATGCAATGCGCCGTCCTCCCGTTCATATCAACTTTCCCAACCGATTCCCCGACGACAAAAAATAACGCGGACGTCTACACTAAAAACGACATAAAACAACCCGGACAATAGTTACTACTGCCCGGGTTACTTATATTCTTTAGATTATAGTTTGTCTGTTCCTTCGACAATTTTGCCCATTTGCCATACTTGACGCAAATTCAAGTCTTCGTCAAGCACTATAATGTCAGCATCTTTGCCTTTTTCCAAAGAACCCTTGCGGTCATATACCTTCATGATTTTTGACGGTGTTTCTGAAATCATGCGCAACGCGTCATCTAAAGGTATATCGGCTTTCTGAACCATAGTGCGTATCAATCGGTCCATTGTCGCGATACTTCCTGCAAGAGCCGAGCGGTCGGCAAGTTTGCATACACCGTCTTCAATGATTACGCGCGGGTCAAATGCCACATCGCTGTCACTTGCAGCGCAAGCCAATGCATCGGTTATAGCACAAGTGCGTTCAACACCTTTGATTTTATATATCATGCGCAACATTACCGGCGGCACGTGAATACCGTCGCATATCATCTCAACTGTCATGTCATCATGCAAGTAAACGCTTTCGATTGTACCCTCCGACTTAAACTCACGGCGTTTGTGGACTCCTGTCATGGCATTATAGAAGTGTGTTGCATGAGTATAGCCCGATTCCCATGCACGGTGTACATCTTCATAATTGGCCTGAGTGTGTGCTATAGAAGCCAAAATGCCCTTTGATGTGATATACTTGCCAAATTCATCGGCACCGGGCAGTTCAGGCGCAGCGTCCCACCGCTTGATACACGGCCATTTTTCAACCAAGGGTACATATTCGGCAGGATCAGGATTTTTAATATTTTCAGGCATCTGACCTCCTGCCATGGCAAGATTGAAGTAGTGACCTTCAAGATGCAAACCGAGAATCGGAGATTCGGGATCTTTCATGAGATTGGTGCAAGCCTCGGCAGCAGCCTCGATCATCGGCACAGTCGAAGACGACAACGTTGGGAATATACTTGTCGTGCCATGTTTCAAATGCGCATTGACTGCAACGGTAAAAGCCTCTTCCGTTCCCTCCATGAAATCACGGCCGCCACCGCCATGTACATGTATTTCAACTCCGCCGGGAGCAACAACCATGCCTTTGACATCGACCAATTTTGCTCCGACAACCGGACGTGAACAATTTATCACCTCAACGATTTTATTGCCTTCGATTAGAACCGAACCGTTTTCCAACCACCCTTGAGGAGTAAGAACCTTTGCGTTTATTATTTGAGTTAACATATCAGTAATGTGTTAGGTTATTTATTTCTGTTTTCAAAGTTAAACAATTTTATTGTGATAACAGCATTTTTTCAAAAATATAAATCTATCCCCCCATAGATTATTTTTATCCGCCGTTGGCAATCATTCACACTATTAGTCCACTAAGATAATTATGGTGAGGGATAATTTCGACATGAGATATTTTGCCGGTAGAGGTTTTATAGATAACTTTACAATTGGAATGCGTTTCAATCGCATGTGAATTGTAAAACAACCGATATAAAAAAATAACTATGGCTAAGAAAGTTTTGATTTTATCAGGGTCGCCACGCAAAGGCGGCAACTCCGACACTTTGTGCGACCAATTTATGGAAGGCGCACAAGATGCAGGGCACTCAGTTGAAAAGATTTGGGTGCAAGGGAAAAAAGTCGCCCCATGCCTTGCGTGTTATTACTGCAAAGACCACGCGGGCGAGTGTGCCATTAAAGACGACATGAAGGAGATTTTAGAAAAAATGCTCTCGGTCGATGTACTCGTTTTATCATCTCCCGTATATTTCTATTCGATATCGGCACAACTCAAAGCCGTCATCGACCGCACGGTTGCACGCTGGTTAGAATTCAAGGACAAGGAGTTTTACTACATCATGACCGCTGCCGAAGACACCGACACGGTGATGAACTGCACATTGGAATGTATGCGCGGTTTGGCTGAATGCTTGGACGGTTCTGTTGAAAAAGGGGTAATCTACGGCAAAGGTGTTTATGGAAAAGGTGAAATAGCCAATCACCCCGCGATGCAACAAGCCTACGAAATGGGCAAAAACATATAACAACCCAAAAACGGGTAAATTTTCAGTAATAAAAATATTACTGTCCGCTAAAACTTGAATGCGACAAAATAGCATGGCTCGGACG
>CAZBUT010000164.1:0-4566 GCA_964495165.1 uncultured Muribaculaceae bacterium
CCCTCAAGTAAAAAATCATAAATCTTTTCAAAGTAATTTATAGAAGTTCCCTTAAATTATTTTACCGCTATTTTCACGGGATTGCTGTTGTTTACTTTGAGCAGATACCAACCGGCAGCAAGGTTGTCGACAGCGACGGTAAGCGATGTCGCTCCATTGCCTGAAACCGCTTTGACTTCAACACCGGTAACAGTATAGATCGCAACGGTGTCGATTGCCTCTTCGGCATTGATAGTGATTGCTGTAGATGCCGGTATCGGATAGATGTGAATGAATCGGCTTGTTGATTCGATGTTTTCCACACCGGTCGTTTCATGCTGAATGTCGTCGGTATTGATTTCATAGGCGGCCGATTGGGTGATGTCGGGGTTACTGCCGGCATAAACAGCAGTGATAGTGTAAGTCCAACTGGTCGGGTCGTTGTCTCCGTCATCGGGATTGGGGTGCTCATCATCATAAACGCTTTCATCGGGGTTGACATTACCCACGTAGTCGCTCACGTAGAATGATATCACACTGTTTTCTTTTGAGTCGTCGGCAGCTTTTTCTTTGTTGTCGAAATCATAAGTGCCGGGAACTGTACCTGCGCCGGTGCCGTCTTCGTAGCCCTCAAACGGAGCATCTCCGCCAACAAGTGTCTCGGCATCGACTATAATAGTTCCGGTTGAGCCGTCGGGTTTGGTGTAGGTCACGACATAGTATGAAACCGGTTCTTCTGAATCGGGTTTTTCGATGTCGATTTCAACGCGGTAGGTGTCCCAATATCCGTCGTTGGGGTCTTTTTCTCCTGTCGGCTCACCCTCTTTATCGCCGTTCCAATCGGCCCATTGTTGCGGTCCGTCGTAAACTGTGACTGAGCCTGACGGAGCCACGGCTGTGTAGCCGTTGGTGTTTTCATACTCGGTCTTTGCGCTCGATTGAGATGTGCCGGCGTTAGACTCATCTGTACCTACGTAGTTTACTTTCACATAGGCAGTGAAGTCGCGTTTGTTGCCGTCATCGTCGATTGCATCTACATTGGGATAAACAAAACTGTAGGAGTGGTAGGTCTCGCCGTCTTTCTCATAGGTGGTGTAGGTGAGTCCCGGAACGAGAGTTCCTTTGTAGTATATTTCGCCATATTCACCAAATGTCACAGCATCGGGGTTGATGCCGTCTTCTTCGTATAAATCAACGTCAAAAGTCATTGCTACAGCCACTCCGTTTTCATAGACAAGCAGATCCTCAGGTACACCGTCGGGAATGGGTACAGGATTGCCGTCTTCATCTATCAACTCGACAGTGTAGCCCTCGATTGCATAGAATGCGTTGCCCGACTCATCGACTGTTGTGCCGTAGTCTTCCACATCACTCCATGTAACAGTAGCATCATATTGCTTGAGGTCTTCATTTTGGGCGTTATCTATCTCGGAAGAGGTCAACGAGCCGTATTGCGGTTCGATAGCCAACTCAACCTGTGTCGGCGGGAAGATAGAACTTGGTTCCAATTTGTATTTGGCTATGCGAGTTCCCGGCACATACATGTAGATGTAGGCGTAGTCGGGTTTCCCGTCGCCGGTCACATCGGCTTCAGGCTCGGTGGTGAGGTCGGGAAGTTCGGCATGTAGCCATAGGCCTGATGCGTTAGATCCTAATGAATATTGGTCTCCATCTTGCCAATAATCGCAAGCCGGGATAATCTTTGTCAAATCGGCTTTGGCTGCTCCGACAGAGTAGGTTTCTCCTGTCACGGGGTCGGTTTCAAAGCGACTGCCCATTCCCACGTAGAATGACCCTGTGTTGATTGAATATTGAGAGTGAGGCGTGATTACAAACAGCTCGCCATTGAATTCCAATGTGCAACCGCCCGAGTTGTTTACACGTGAGTGGGTGTCATATACAGTTCCGATATATTGTGAAGTTGTACCCGATATATTGGCATAAACATTTGAGCGCAGATTGTGGATATATTCTTCTCCTGTGCGACCTTCACACACTACCGGGAATGCATAGTTTTCATTGTTTACCTGGAATGCAGTTCCGCTTGACTGATTACTACCCGTGAGGTCAAGTGAGGTGTAGCTGTTAACAACAACCTTGTCGCCACTGAGTTTGAGATGTATTCTGTAAGATGATTTTGTGCGGGTTGGCGCTATGTACAAGTATCCGCCCTCTTCCGACAGTACATTGCCTTCCATGCAGTAATAGTCGGCACGACCAATTACCGATGCATCGTTACCTTGATAACCGTTTGCGGCGAAGTTGATACCCGACAAGTCAACAGTATATGCTTTTGAGAAGTCGGAGTTGTATATTATACCGCCGTCAAGCAGGTAGCCGTAGTTGTTGCGCTTTTTATATGTGGTTGTCGCAGCGTTGTTATAGTCTTTGGTCAGAGCTTTCACAAAGAAGTTGCCGGCGTCATCTACTGCGATACCTACGTTCTGATTGTAGATTATATCGCCACCGGTTGGCAATGTGAGTTTAACGCCTGACTCGGTTGTTATTTTGTCATTGTCGGCAGGAATCTTGATTATACCGCCTGTGCCGCCGGCTGCGATTTCGCGGTCGTAGGTTGCACCAAGTTTTTCGTCATATTCGAGAGTCACGCTTGAGCGTTGGGCGATATACCAGTATCCATTGTGATAAACGCCTTGACGATAGCTGTTGCGGTCGTCGAAGTTGTCGTAGTCGGCTGTAATGGGGAGATCCATAACAGGGTAGTTGTAGATCTCTGTGATTTTGTATGTGGGCTTTGCCCAATCGCGTTTAGCTGTTGTTTCAGTGTGGATCTCTGAAATTGCGGTTTCATCTCCTAATGGTAATGGATAGACTGCTTCAATTTGGTAATCGTAGGTTTGTTCCGACATCAATTCCTGATCGACGAAAACCACTGCTACGATATTGTCTTTGATGACCTCGCCGTTACGATATACATTATATGTAACAGGTGTCACGCCGTAAGAAGTGTTTTTCCATTTCAACTGCACCTTGCAATAACCTGCGTAATTGTTGATGATGTCCCATTGGGGAGCAATCGCGATAAAATTAGGGGTCGCAGGCGCAGATATGGCGTTTTTGCCTATTTCGCCGTTGACGTATTCGGGCTCTACTTTATAAGTATATGTCTGTTCGGCATAATAGCTGCCTGATTGATGCCATTTTACGTTTTTATGAACGATCGATGTTTCGGTTGTCGTTCCCAATACTTTCCAATCTGTAGTAGTGGCAACACCCTCGTTGTTGATGTAGCTGTTTTGGTAATAAATTTTATATTGGGCTACAGCATCGGTTGTGGCAGGAGCTGTCCATGAGATTGTCGCATCTTGACGACCCACTGCATCAACTTCATTGGTCTCGATTGTTGTTGTGATGTTTGATACCGTAGTCGATTTCTCTTTGGCTGTGATGCGATATACGCCAAATCCTGTTTTACGGGCATATACATACAGGTCGACGTTGTTGTCATCTACTTTGATCGCATGAACAAGGGCTCCCATGCCGGATTGTCCTGTCAGAGTTGTACTGTTCAGCAGCCTCACTTCCGATGCGAGCGTAATGCCGTCGGTGAGGTCGATAACGTCAAAAGCTATGTCTTGGTCTTTTTCTACTTTACTTGAGTAAACGATTCTCACTTGATGCCCTTGTAATGTGCATATAGTATTGTTGAGATTTTGTGTCTGGTATGTTGTGTCATCAAATTTTTTGCACGAAATGATTTCGTTGCCTGAAAATGTAATCAGATAGCTGCCTGTCGATTTGATTTGAAGTAGCAGTGTATTTGTATCGACGAGTGTTGCCAAAGTTTGCGAGTTGTTATTTACGCCAGCACCGTTACTTGTGATGAATGCCGAGTGATCGAGTACGATTTCTCCGGTCGCTTTACCCTCCTGAATAAGAATTCCGTGTATCTCGGTTTTTCCGTTCGGACACAACCATATATAGCCGCCTGTCGCGCTTGTTACGTTGCCAGAAGCCGTCATGTTGTCGCAACGTCCGCCCGGAGCATAAGATCCTAATCTGAATTCAATTTTATTTGCATTGGAAGTCGCTCCTGCAGGATATATCGCAAATTTAGTCGGAGAGTTGTACCAGGTTTCACCGGCATGGACAATGATATTTCCTGCATCATCGGCTGCGATTGCCGAACCAAGTTTAGAGGACGTATAGCCCGAATTAAAAGTTGCCAAATTTTGATTTGGACCTATGCGGAATATTATTTGCTCATTTCTGCAGACGGTATAAAACAACCCGTTGACAGCTGTCATATCACGGGGATCATAGGTAGAGTTTGCCTGTAATACAGCATCTGTGTTTGTCCAAGTTGGGGTCGTGTTGAACACAATAGTGTAGTCTTCGGCATCGGCATGAGCTTTTGGTATGGAACTCACAAAAAACGCCAAAATCAACAGTAGAGATAATCGAAAATTTTTCATATTAGGTTGGATTTAAGTGCATTGCTGTTAATTTCGCAAATATAAATAATTTAAATGAGAAATTTGATGAATTTTTGTGCTATTTTTGTGGCAAATTTTAAGGGAACTTCTATAAATTACTTTGAAAAGATTTATGACTTTTTACTTGAGG
>CAZBUT010000165.1:0-4479 GCA_964495165.1 uncultured Muribaculaceae bacterium
GTCGCTCGGGGAAGTTCTTAGTTTCGTTTTACAAACTGTCATTCTCACATTCCTCATACTGCTTTTCGGTGAGATTCTGCCAAAATTGTACTCCAACAGCAATTCTTTGAAATGGGCAAAGTTTGCAACAGGAGGGATTTCACTTGCAATAAAGATTTTCTACCCTCTTTCGTCAATTTTGGAGAAAAGTTCGGTAATAGTAAAACGCGTTGTAACCAAAAAGGCAGTCAATATTTCAACCGACGACCTGAGCCGGGCATTGGAAATTACAGATGTAAACACCGATGATGATAAAGAAATGTTGCAAGGGATTCTCAAATTTGGAGATACAACGGCTTCTGAAATCATGACACCGCGCGTTGATATTACCGACCTCGATATCAATCTCTCTTTTGAGCAAGTAATGGAGATTGTGATATCAAGCGGTTACTCACGTCTCCCGGTTTATGAAGGTTCTCAGGACAACATCAAAGGAGTGTTGCACAGCCGCGACCTGCTCCCCTACGTCGGGCAAAAGACCGATGGATTTAAATGGCAAACACTTATAAGAGACACCTATTTCGTTCCGGAATCCCGCATGATAGATGATCTGCTCGAAGATTTCAGGCATCGCAAAATACACATGGCAGTCGTAGTAGATGAATTTGGCGGTACTCAAGGTATAGTAACCCTTGAGGACGTTCTTGAAGAAATCGTAGGCGACATAAACGATGAATACGACACCGAAGAAAAGACCTATCGCCGATTGCCCGATGATTCCTACATTTTTGAAGGAAAAACCCTGCTTAACGACTTTTTCAGAGTTACAGAACTCAATGAAGAAGACTACGCCGAGGTTACAGAAGATGCTGAAACTCTCGCCGGAATGCTTCTCGCTATAAAAGGAGATTTCCCTAAAGAAAAAGAGCCTCTTGTCTACGGCAATTGCCGATTCTTGATTCTCGACATTGAGCATCACCGCATTGCAAGTGTCAGAGTTAAAATAATGTCAGAAAAACAAAACGAAATACAATCATGAGCCATAGCAAACGAGGCAACACGCTGACCGCGTTAATTGCCATGCTCCCGATATGGATAATTGCGGTTGTATCTATTATTGCATTCAGTGAATGCCAAGGTAATAACGATGTAGCCACACCAAGACGCACTGCCTATCCGCGCATCTCGCTGTATGACACCGTATATAAAACAGTTGACCACTTACCTATCAAGATGGAAATAAACGCGCAGGCGACTGCTATGCGCGACTCAACCCACACCGAGACCGGAAGTCAATGGGTTAACATCATATATCCCGGCTACAATGCCACAATATTTTGTACATTTACTCCTACAACGGCAACTACATTTGATAATGTGATAAGCAACCGTGTGGAACGCATTTCTTTAAACATCGGTGATGCAAAAACCGAAATAACCGAGTTAACAACCCCCGCGGGCGTCTCGGCGCAGATAGCCATGACTCTTGAAGCAACTGTAACACCTGTGCAATTCATTGCTGCAGAAAAAGCCCACAAATGGGTATTGTCAGGTGCTCTATATTTCAACAAGTCCACTGCTATTTCAGCCGACTCAGTCGCCCCTATCGTCAAAGCAGTCAGAAACGATGTAATACACATGCTAAATGCCCTTGAAAACGATAAATACTGATGCATTTCCCGAATGTTTATCCATAGGGTATAAAGACATTCCAAGCGATCCAACCACGTTATTGTCCTATCTGACAGAGAAGGAGAAAAAATTGATTGCCAATGTCAAATCAACCTCTCGTCAGACCGAAATCATTACAGTTCACCGACTTTTAGCCGAAATGCTTGGCTCTGATGTCACACTTTGCCATAACTCCGACGGCTCGCCATATATAGAAAACAGCAACATCAATATTTCAATATCCCATTGTAAAGGCATGGTCGCTATCGCGGCTCACCCCGACTTAAAAATAGGATTGGACATCGAACGGTGGCGCGACACCCTGCAACGAGTAAAAAGCAAATTCCTATCTGACGAAGAGGCCAAACTATATAATACCCCCCAACTGCTACTCACAGCATGGACAATAAAAGAAGCCGTTTATAAAGCGGCCGGACACAAAGGACTTGACCTCTCCCGCGGCATCACCCTCCCACACCCCTCCACCCCACACCCCCAAACCGCAATGGCTCACCTCCCTCATTGCGATAAAAAATATTGTATATACACACAATTATCTGACGACTTCGCCTTGACTATAGCAATTTTCCATGGCTGATTTTTTTCATACACACTTTTTTAGACATCACAAACTGTATCATTAATACATTTCAATGATATCGCCCATTGAAAAACTATAAATTTAGTTAATAAACTAATTTGGTAGTTGTGTAACTAAATTTATAGTTGTAGATTTGTGCCATGAAAGTCTCAAATAAAAAAATATCGTCGACATGAAGAAAAATAATGAAAAAGGCAAGATTGCATTGACCGACAAAGAGGAGGAATTAATGCAAATTTTATGGCAACACGGACCTCTTTTTGTGAGGGAAATCCTTGAATTACTCCCTGAGCCAAAACCTCATTTCAATACAATATCGACATTTGTACGCAATTTGGAGTCCAAGGGATATGTAGCCCACAATGAATTTGGCAAGACCTATCAATACTACGCCTTAGCCAAGATTGAGGATTTCCGCCGACGCTCTCTCGGAAGCCTCATCAAAAGTTATTTTAACAACAGCTATCTCGGCGTTGTTTCTTCTCTTGTCGAAGACGAAAAGCTATCAATTGACGAGCTGAAGGAGCTTATTGAAAAGGTTGAACATGGCAAATCAGAATAATCATGGGTGAACTTTTGACATATTCGATAGGTGTAGCCATAGTGCTTCTGCCCATATACATTGTTTACAAATGGTTGCTGGCAAACGAAACGTTCCACTTCTTCAACCGGATTTTCATATTGCTGTCTTACGTCATTGCCTTGTCGGCTGTACCGGTTATGAATCACGCAGTAAACATGATACTCACTCCTGCTAAGATTACAATCGGCTCTCCATTGGCATTTGACATAAACACAATAATGCCTGTTGCAGGTCAATCGCATACTGAAGAATACATTACATGGTTGGTTTTTGCATATATCACCGGGTGCATCATAATGATTTTCAGATCGATATTTATCTGGACAAAAATTTTGCGCATTATCGTTTCGGGCAAAAAACAAAATTGCGGTAGATACACCCTCGCTATAACACAAAACCACAAGATAGCTCCTTTCAGTTGGTTTAGATACATCGTCATGACTCAAGACGATTACCAACAAGCCGGTGCTATGATTATCACTCACGAGACGCAACATTTGAAATGCCACCACTGGATAGATCTGCTACTTGCCGAAATGGTAATAATACTGAACTGGTTTAATCCGGCAGCTTGGCTTTTTAGAGAAGAGTTGAAAACCGTTCATGAGTATCAAGCCGACATGGCTGTGCTTAACAGTGGCACTGACGCAAAAAACTATCAATTATTACTCATAAAAAAGGCTGTTGGCGCGAGATTCCCGTCACTTGCCAACAGCCTGAACCATAGCAAACTTAAAAAACGTATCACTATGATGTTATCAAAATCATCTCGCAAGAGCAAGCGACTGCGCGCTCTTGCCGCAGTGCCGGCTATAGCCGTTGCACTTACAGTAGTTAATCAACCAATGATTGCCGGAACACTATCGGCAATCAGCGACAGCCAATTGCAAATCGCAAAGCAAGACAAAGGTAGTGAAAATTTCAGTAACTCCGTAATGGTTTCGACAAGCGACAGTCCGATTATGGCGATTACAACTGATGAAACAGTTACGGCCAGGTCAATTGAAGCAAACGAAGATTTAAGCGGTGTCGATATTTTTATCGATTCAGAAAAATCAACCTTGGAAAAATTCAATGCTCTACCCGACTCCGTAAAACAAACAGCATTGGTTATCACGATGAAAGACGGCAGCAAAAAGGTCAGCGTCAAGTCGGTCAAGACAATTTCTCGCGAAAACATGCCAACGGTCTATATCGATGGAGAAGAAGTACCATACTCGGTGATGCAGGCTCTCGACCCGAATAAAATCAAATCAATCACCGTTAAAAAGGACAACGGCAACGGCGAAATTCATATCTCGCTCAAATAATCAACTGCAAGCCGGAATATAAACAAGAGGGTGCCTCGCTTTGAGACACCCTATGCTTCTGAATTTGCAACTGTCTTTGACATAACTTTTGAGATTTTGAGATTAAAAACTGTTCGCTGTAAGCGATTAAAATTTACGAGCAAATCAGGGCGTGCGTCAAGTGGAGATAAGGCACGCTAACTTCGCTCGGTGAATTTCTTATATCGCATCAGCCGAGAGCCGAGAGTGAAGTGTGATAGTTCAAAGTACCGGAGTTGCGACATTGGCAATGGGTAATCTCCTTGACAACGAAATCCGTCACAGGTTAATGGGTATTGGAATGGAAAGAACACCAA
>CAZBUT010000166.1:0-4465 GCA_964495165.1 uncultured Muribaculaceae bacterium
AGAGCCGCAACTCGACCCTGCTAAAACAGTAATCGAAGTCGTGCGCGAAGGAGTTCAGCCCATAATGGATCTGCTTGCTGAGTTTGACAAAGTAAATGAAAGTTTTGCCGACCCCGAAGTCCTTGAAGATCCCGATAAAATGGACGCACTCATTGCTCGACAAGCCGAATTGCAAGACAAACTTGACGCTGCCGACGCATGGAACATCGACAGCAAACTCGAACGCGCAATGGACGCATTGCAATGTCCGCCCGACGATCAACCCGTAACAACATTATCCGGAGGTGAACGTCGCCGTGTGGCATTATGCCGATTGCTATTGCAACAACCCGACGTGCTTCTTCTTGATGAACCGACCAACCATTTGGACGCAGAATCAATAGACTGGTTGGAGCAACATTTGCAACAATATCCGGGTACAGTCATTGCCATAACCCACGACCGCTACTTCCTCGACCATGTGGCCGGCTGGATTTTGGAACTTGACAGGGGCGAAGGCATTCCTTGGAAAGGCAACTACTCATCGTGGCTCGACCAGAAAACAAAACGCATGGCTCAAGAAGAAAAACAGGCAAGCAAACGTCGCAAGACTCTTGAACGGGAGCTTGAATGGGTGCGCATGGCGCCAAAAGCCCGTCAGGCAAAAGGGAAAGCCCGTCTCTCATCTTATGACCGATTACTCAACGAGGATCAGAAAGAGCGTGAAGAACGTCTTGAAATATTTATCCCCAACGGACCTCGTCTCGGCAATAAAGTCATCGAAGCAAGCGCCTTGGCCAAAGCATTTGGCAAGAAACAACTATTTAAAGACTTGAACTTCTCGCTTCCGCCTAACGGAATTGTTGGTGTAATAGGGCCCAACGGTGCAGGAAAAACCACATTGTTCCGACTGATAATGGGACAGGAAACACCCGATGCGGGAACATTTGATGTAGGAGAAACTGTAAAAATCGCCTATGTTGACCAAACCCACCATGACCTGCTTCCCGAAAAAAGCGTATATGAAGTCATCTCTCAAGGCGTGGAATCATTCCGCATGGGCGGACGCGATATGAACGCAAGAGCCTATCTGTCGAAATTTAACTTCACCGGAGCCGACCAAGAAAAGAAAATAGGAGTATTGTCGGGCGGAGAACGCAATCGACTTCACCTTGCAATGGCTCTTAAAGAGGAAGGAAATGTGCTTTTGCTCGACGAACCCACCAACGATATTGACGTGAACACCCTGCGGGCACTTGAAGAAGGTCTCGATGATTTTGCCGGTTGCGCCGTAATTGTTTCTCACGACCGTTGGTTCCTTGACCGCATCTGTACCCACATTCTGTCATTTGAAGGCGATGGAAATGTTGTGTTCTACGAAGGCAGCTACTCGGAATACGAGGAATACAAACGTGCGCATAACGATGGCAAAGAACCCACACGACGCCGATACCGCAAATTAATGGAATAATTATACCACATTTCACCTATAAAATCCCGTTATACAGATTATAGCGGGATTTTTTGCGAATTTTATTAAAATATTATTTGTGAATATAAAATATCGTGCATAAATTTGCACCCACAAACATCTGTTGCAAAGATTGTCTGATAAATTTTTATTTTACGCATAAAATTTTTACTGATTACTGCACAACCTTGCAACCCTTGAAACTTTTCGCTGTGAAGCGCATCGCCAAGACAATGATGTAATGTAAGTATGATATAATCTCTACACTAAAAACAAATTGCTATAAAACAACTATCTTTAGAATCACAAATCATGCCTTTTGGCTTTAGTCCTCCCGTTCCCTGCTTGAAGGGCGCAGTAGGGCTTTTTTTATGCAATAATAAACTTAAATACCCGTTTAATATCATATACAGGAATACGTTGAAGATTCTTAAAACTTAATTTACATTTCTCATGAAACAAATTTCACTACTCTTACTCTCATTCATATCAATATTGACATTAACCAATTGCAATGATGACATTGACCAATTAAAAGCCGATCAAAAAGCATTAGAAGAACGCATCGCCGCAATTGAATTATGGCAACAACAGGTAAACAGCCACATAGCATCATTGCAAGAACTCGTTAACGCTTTGGACTCACGTGACTATATCACAGGGGTTACTCAGCTAAGCGACGGTACAGGTTACATTATAAGTTTCTACTATAGTGGAGCAATAATTATTAAAAACGGCATTGATGGGGCTAACGGAATAGACGGAGCCAATGGTAGCGACGGACAAGACGGATACACGCCCGTAATAAGCATAAAACTTGCTTCAGATGGGAATTACTATTGGACAATTGACGGTGATTGGCTTTATGATACCGATGGAAACAAGATTAGAGCAAACGGAATTGATGGTGAAGATGGTAAAGACGGTGAAGATGGTAAAGACGGTGAAGATGGGAACGATGGTGAAGATGGGAACGACGGAATACAAGGACAACCGGGGCTAAACGGGACAAATGGCAGCAACGGACAAGACGGTAAAGATGGCAAAGATGGTAAAGACGGAAACACACCTCAATTGCGCATAAACCCGACAACTAACGAATGGGAAGTATCAACCGACAATGGCGCTGTATGGTATTCAACCGGCGTTAAAGCGACAGGAGCCGACGGCAAAGACGGACAGCAAGGAGAAAAGGGTGAACAAGGAGAGCAAGGGGAAAAAGGAGAAAAAGGCGACAGTTGGTTTGCCGGAGTAGATGACAGCAATCCCAATTATATCATTGTAACCCTTACAAACGGTACAACATTAACATTCCCCAAATACAAATCCTTGAAGATTGGGAACGACAACGGCAATGAAGCCATATCCATAACCCAAATAGGTGCATTCACAATACCATTACAACTTCCGTCGACCTTTAAAGAAAGCTCATATACTGCAATTTCGGCAAATGTGATTTCCGGGAGCAATATGGGGGTTGTAACACGCACTGCATATTCGTCCGACGATTGGATTGTATCTATAACCAAACCCACTTTTAGCAACGGCACATGCAATAATGACGCATCAGTCACCATCACACCTCCAGGCAACATAAAATCAGGAGACATGGCTATTCTCAACGTTTCTATTATAAACAGCGACGGTAGCAAAACCGAAGCCGCACGCGCGCTCATAATGGACGACATCAATATAGTACCACAAGAAGTTCCTCACATATATATTATGACAGATGAATATGTTGAGGAAATCCCTGATAAGGAAACATACATGACATCAACTTTCCGCATTGAAACATCTACATCAAAACACGAATTCATCGGTAAAATATCTTTGCGAGGAAGAGGCAACTCTACGTGGAATTATGAAAAGAAACCTTACAGACTTAAATTTGATGAAAAAATATCATTGTGTGGCATGGACGCGTCAAAAAACTATGCTCTTATCGCCCACTATATCGACCCTACACTCATGAGCAATCCTATTGCTTTTAAAATGGCACAACTTCTCGACATGCCATACACCAACCACGCAACGCCCATAGATGTTACTCTTAACGGGAAATATCGCGGATCATATATGTTGACAGAGCACATTGGAATAAGCAAAACAAGCGTAAACATTGAAGAGGAAAACAGCGTATTATTTGAATTAGACAGTAATTTTGACGAAGACTGGCAATTTATGTCAGCGACCTACAACCTACCGGTCATGGTAAAAGATCCTGATATGACACAGGAATCGTTTGATTATTGGAAAGCCGACTTTGAAAACTTTGAAAAGGAGTTGGCAAAGGATCCAAGCGAATCACTTTATAAAGACATGATAGAGCTCAAATCGGTCGCCGATTATCTCATAGTATATAACATGACGGGGAACCAAGAATTAATGCACCCCAAAAGCGTGTTTATTTACAAAACAAAAGGCGGGAAATACCACATGGGACCGGCTTGGGATTTTGATTGGGCATTTGGTTACTATCCCGGATATTCTTACTTCTATTTTGAGCCTGCTGTTATTTCTAAAATAAAAATAACTTCTGATCCGGGTGGTATGTTCTTCTGCCGCATACTGTCAGACCCCGCATTTATTAAAATATACAAAGATCGTTGGGAATATTTTAAAACTTACTGCTACCCGCAACTAAAGGAATACATTGAACGATACGACGCGCTCATATCCGAATCGGTTAAACGCGACAGCCAAATATATGAAAACACAATAAAACACGCCGAAACACTGCAATTAATGAAATCATGGCTTGATTCCCGCATAACCTACATTGACAACGAAACTAAATCGCTATAACCCAAACATGTCGCCGCTTGATATATAATTCTACCAAGCGGCGATTTTATTAATGGCACTATACGAGAAAACAATACATAATCCTATAATACAACAAAACCCTCAGCCCGAAAGCCGAGGGTTTTATATAATCAAAAAATATTGATTTAAGATTATTCTGCTGCTTCTTGAGCCTTTGGAGCTTCAGCTGCAGGTGCTGCCTCTGCG
>CAZBUT010000167.1:0-4459 GCA_964495165.1 uncultured Muribaculaceae bacterium
TCAAATAAAAATCATAAATCTTCGCAAAGCAATTTATAGAAGTTCCCTTTTAGATAATTTCCAATGCAAATTTACAACATTTTTATGAAACAAAGAAAGACGCCACAGGGTAGTGACGCCTTTCAGTATTATACATCAGATGATGTAGGTTCTTAGCTTATTACCAATTTGGGTTCTGTCCAAGATTTGGATTGAGAGTAAGCTGGGTAGAAGGTATTGGATACAGATAATATTTGGCATTATAAATGCGTTGTGCATTTTGAGTAGCGATAATGTAACCATCTGCATTCACGTCAACCTCAAGATCGGGAATGTTTGACACATTTGCACCAAGAAGAATGTCAGGATTTTTGTTGGTGTCAAGTTTGTCAAGCTGATGCCAACGAATCAAGTCCCAATAGCGATACCAGTTGTCGAGCATCAACTCGCAACGACGGCAACGGCGTATTTCCCAAATAAGATCAGAAACGCCCATATCGTTTGCAGGGTCATGTTCGGGAGTCAAAGTTATACCGGGAAGACCTGCACGTTTTTGAAGTTCATTGATAGTAAGGTCAAGATCATCTTGTATTATTGTACCGGCACCAAGTTCTGCAAGTTCGGCTTTAGCTTCAGCATAAGCCAAATAAACAGGAGCCAACCAGAAAATAGGAGCATCGGTATAGTTTGTACCGATATTTTGACGATAATACAACTCAAATGCTTCGGGATTGTCAAATTTACCGATTGTATAACCTGTTGATGAAGTCATTCTGGCACCTTCAACACGTGTCCAGCCATAGCCTTTGAAACCTAAACATGGGTCAACAATAGCGGCGAGACGCTTGTCACGTACTGAAAGCACTTTGCTGATTGACACATCGCCCTCAGAATCAAGTTCGGCAGCATCGCTCTTGTCAAGAGTTGTTGATGCCAAAGGCTTGCCGTCCAAGAAGAGGAAACTGTCAAATGCATCTTTTGTAATACCGTGCTGATTTGAAGACGATGAGGTGTAGTCGATAGTCGAGTGCATAAACAAGTCTTTTACATAAGACTTAATGAAAATCATTTCATCATTTGATGAAAGATCATCAGAGTCATAGTTGGCTTTGTAACTATCGTTCAACTTATAACCATGAGCCATGACAGCGTTACATGCAGCAACACACTCGTTGAGGTATTTCTTTGCACGTTCGGGATCAGCAGCTTTGCCGTTATCTTGCTGGTTACGGTATTTGCAGAAAGTACCTTCATAGAGGCAAATATCTGCTTTCATAGCGTTAACCATACCGTTGTTCCATACTGTTTTATCGGTTCCGGTGATAACTTTGTTGGCAAAGTTAAGGTCATTTAATACACTGTCCATAATGATGTCACGGTCTTCACGTCCGGCATACAAAATAGGGTCGGAAGTATCAAGCGCCTTGTTTACCCAGGGCACATTACCATACATGCGCACCAATTGATAGTACTGCCATGCTCGGTTCAAGCGTGCAACGGCTTCATAATATGTTTTAGTGTCAGCATCAAGAGATGAAGATTTAAGACCATCGGTAATATAGCCGATGCCGCGTATTTCTTCCCATGCATTTGTCCATGTTGGATCTTCTGCTTCGACATTAACGAAAGGCCATTGCTCAAATGTTGCATTTGCTTGGTCATCATTCAAACACTTGAAATAATACCAACCGCCTACTCCTGAATTACCATAACCTAAATACAACTCATATAAACGGTTGCATTGATTATCCAAGTTTACTGTGTTGCTCCAATATTCTGAGTTGTTTATAAACTCATCAAGCGGATCTTTGGTTACTGTGTCTTCACAGCTCACCAAACCCATTGTTGCGGCAACCGCTCCTATTATAAATAATCTTTTCATATATAGTGTCATTTGATGTTATTAGAATGTTACTTGAAGACCGCATGAAAGTGTGCGGGTGATAGGCGCGATACGTCCCCATGTTCCGTTACCCAAACCACCTTGTCCTGCATTTACTTCAGGGTCAACAGGGAGGTTATGTCCTTTATGCAACAAGCATAGATTGTCGGCACTGAAGTAAACGCGTGCTTTTTCGATATAAGCCTTGCGAGTCAACACTTGCGGAAGTGTGTAACCGAAAGTCACGTTCTTCAAGCGCAGGTAAGACATATCAACCAAGTAGCGACTTTGCGGATAGTAGTTGTGACAACCGGGACCAACACCGGATACAGCACCTGTGTATTCATTACCCGGATAAAGACGCGGGAAGTCATAGCTTTGGTCGATGTCTACGATACCTTGAGAAGGTTCATATTGACAATAGCTTGTTTGGTTGGCATACAATGTCAAGTCAGCAGAACGCATCAACGGGAATGCAAATGCCGATTGAGTCCATGCCGAACGCTTGCCTACGCCTTGGAAATATAGATCAATATCAAAGCCGTTCCATGTGCCGCCAAGGTGGAAGCTGTATTCATATCGAGGCATTGTGTTACCGATAACTTTCAAGTCACCATGATCATCAGCTGTACCCTTACCGCCATCGATAACGCCGTCTTCTTTAAGATCTTTGAACTTGATGTCACCGGGACCATAAACGAAGTTTTCAGTTTGAAGTCCTACTTGGCTTGCTACACCTTCTTTATAGTTCCATGAACCGTCGGCATTTTGTCCGTTAAAGTCATCTTCGGTGAAATAGCGATCTGTTTCAAATCCCCAGATGTCACCATAAGTCATGCCTTCGTATGTAGTTCCAAGAAGTTTTGTATCATTGCGCCATTTTGTAACGACCGCTTTAGAGTCGCCTATATTAAAGTTGGCATACACGTCAACATCTCCAAAACGGTGATTCCAGTTAACAGTAAATTCCCAACCGCGAGTGCGGAGCGTACCAGCATTTTCCCATGGAGCATCGGCACCTATTACGTCGGGCAATACCTGTGCCGGAGCAAGCATATCGTGGTTTTCACGTTGGAACCAGTCAAAACCAACTGTCAAAGAGTTGTTCAAGAAACCGAGGTCGATACCAACGTCAAGAGTGCGGATACGTTCCCATGAAAGGCTTGAAGACACCAATGTCGGCATATTATATTGAGTAACCTTGTTTGAGCCGTCAACCCAATGCACACTTGTGTCACCTATTTTGCTGATTGTTGAGATAAACATGTAGTCGCCTACTGCGTCATTACCGATTTCACCAAAAGAGAAACGCAATTTACCGTTGCTTACGATGTCACGCAAAGGCTCAAAGTATTTTTCTTCAGAGAAACGGTAACCTGCCGACATCGAGGGGAAGAACGCCCATTTGTCGCCTGCGGGGAATGAAGATGAACCGTCATAACGACCGTTAAGTTCCAACAAGTAGATACCCTTGTAGTCATAGTTGATACGTCCGAAATAACCTGCTGTTCCGCTATGACCTGCCCATGAACTTGCATATTGACTGCCTGTAGCCAACCCCACTTCGGGCAATTGTTGGTTAATCATTTCTTTGCGGCTTGCGCTGAAACCCTCATATTCAATATTTTCGGCATTTACACCAAGCATAACATTGAAGTTATGATTTTTTTCCAAAGTGAATTGATAGTTTCCATAAACATTGGCAACCCAAGTATTATATTTATCAGAAGTGCGGTAAGCCTGTGTGTTGCTTGAATTGACAATATAACCTGGTTTTACTGAACCCCAACCGTAGCCATAAACTGTATAGTCGGCATATTTTGAACCGATGTTGCGTACTTGATAAGTAAAGTCGGCATTCAAAGTGAGACCCTTTATGATGTCAGCTTTCAAATACACATTCATCTTTGTTTGATCTTGAGTGCGTACTCGGTCGCCGGCTTGTTTTATTTCACTCAAAGAACGGAAATCCATGCCGTCAAGTGTTCCGTACGGACCAAAGAATGAACCCCAGCGCCACAAGTATTGATAAGGATTCAACCAGAACTCGGGACGTGTATATATTGACGACGAGACCAGCTGAAACGAGTACCGGCTTTCAACCAATCGGTGATTTGAGTGTTCAAATCAAACGACACATTGTATTTTTTCATCTCATCGGGATTGGCTTTCATCATGCCCTCTTTACCGCTATAGCCCAATGACATGTAATAGTTGGTTGTGTTGCTTGTTCCTTGTACCGACAGATTGTGCCTCTGTGACGGGGCTACATCTTGATAGAAGATGTCTTGCACGCCCCAGTCGGCATAGAACAAAGGTGTTCCGTCAACGATGGCATAGTCTCCAACATCTTCCCAGCTTTGGAATTCACGCATTTCACGGTATCCTGCTTTGCCACCGTTTTGTTTTTGCCATGCCTCGGCATAGGGAAGCATTTCGTTAAAATACATACCAAAGAGCTCGACTGCGTCATTACTTTGACGAGCCTTACCTTGAATTGCAGCCTTCAACTGAGTGGGAACATCGGGATAGTTGGGAAGAATACTTAGAAGCTGTTTAAATTTTATTGAAAAATATTTTTATGCAAACATATAATTT
>CAZBUT010000168.1:0-4450 GCA_964495165.1 uncultured Muribaculaceae bacterium
CTTGTTCGCTTAGTTCAAGTACGTTCATAGTTCATGCAATTTACAAATATCTGCAAATTTAATGAATAATTGCCACATTGACACCATATTCCCCCGATTTTTCCAAAGCGACCGTCCCAAAATCCAAGTTAATCGGCGGGTGTTGTCTCCTTTTGCCGAAATGGCATAGTGGATAGAGAAGGTTTTACTCAAAATTCCAGGTTATGATGCCGACTTGTTCGGCTTCGGCATCAACCGACACTGAAAACCGTGATTCTTGTGATGCGGCAATGCAACGTTGTCGCATTGTGAGGTTGGCCGATGCGGGTCCTTCGCCTCCTGCATACTCGGGTTTGCCAATAACATATCCTTGGCGATTTACTCTCACTTTTATGCGTATAGTGCCCGATAATGTACTTTTGGGTCTTCCAAATGATTCCAACGTGCGACCTTTGAGTGAGTGTCCGGGAATTCCGTTTGCTGCTCCGACAGCTGCATTACCGGCAGGAGAACCGGTTTTCCCTGTTCCCGGGTTAGATGAACTTGCCCCAAATTTCACTCTGTTTTTAATGCGTTTAGATGCTTCGTCTTGTTGTCGTTGTCTTTCACGTTCGGCAATTTCCTCTTTTGTCGGACCCGGATTTTCCGGAATTGCAGTTTCTTTTATCTTTGCCGGCGATTGTTCTTGTGAAGTAACCAGTGGTTCCGGCTCAGATTGATTAATTGAGGGGGCTGAGGGAGTCTGACGATTGTCGTTTTGTGGGGCGTAATTGTCTCCCAACATTACATATTCTCCGCCAAAAAGTATCTCACTTGAATCGACGGGAGGCCATTTGCGAGGTTCTGATGCTGAATACCGCATAACGCCAATGAGCATAGCCACGAGTATTACTACGTGGAATGCAATTGTGCCAATGAGTGCAATAAGGCGGTTTTTGCGGTTTTCGTCATTCATTGCAGAAGCTATTTGCGTTTACGTGCAGGCTTTGTGGCAAGCACCATTTTCAAGTTGTTTCTTGCTCCGAGTTCAAGCAACTCCACAACTTCGCCGTAAGGAACTTCTTCATCGGCATAAAGTGCGATATAACTATCGGGCGATTGCTGTTGTGTCATTTGCAGGAATGTGAGCAGCGCATTCTTTTCAATTGGCTGAGGTTCTTCTTTCCCGAATGAAGCAAAAAGGTGTTTTTCCTTGTCAATATACACTCTTGTACCGGGTTTGATTGCAGTTTGCTCGGAGCTTTGTGGCAGATTCACTTCAAGTGCAGTCGGGAAAACAAAGGTAGATGTCACCATGAAAAAAATCAACAGCAAGAAGATAACATCGGTCATCGATGCCATTGAAAACATAGCCAACATGTCATGTTGTTTCTTCAGTGCCATAGTTGTATTATTGTTGTGCCGGCTCGTTGAGCAAGTCCATAAATTCCATGGTTTTCACCTCAAGCATATTCATTACTCTATTAATGCGAGCAACAAGGAAATTGTAGGCAAACAGTGCAATAATTCCAACGATCAATCCGGCGACAGTTGTAACCAAGGCTTCATATATACCGCCTGCAAGCACATCTATATTGGCAGAACTTCCTGCGCTTGCAAGATTGTAGAATGCCTCGACCATACCCGTAACAGTCCCTAAGAAGCCAAGCATTGGGGCGCCGGCGGCGGTTGTTGCGAGCCAAGTAAGACCTTTGCCAAGATTGGCAATTTCAAGATTGCCTGTGTTTTCAATCGCAACGAGTACGTCGTTCATCGGACGTCCGATGCGGCTGATACCTTTGCTTATCAATCGGGCATAGGGAGAACCGTTTTTCTTACAAAGATTCAGAGCGCTTTCGATTTCACTCTCATGGATATAATCTTTGATGCGTTTCATGAATGTCGAGTCTTCCCGGCTGGCTTGACGTATCACTAATGCTCTTTCGATAAATATGTATATGCACACCACCGACAATATTGCAAGCGGCAGCATGATAAAACCGCCTTCAAGACATAAATCCCACACCGATAATTCGGCTGTTTGATTTGTGATGTCGGTAGCAGCGGAAATGCTGTCGGTGACGGTTTCAACGTTTTCGGGGGTGATAAATGAAAATAACGCCATGATAAATAATGTTTTTGTTAGATATAATAATCAGACTAAACAAGCCTTGTAACGTTTAATTGTCTCTTCCAATCCGAGATACAATGCATCGCAAATAAGAGCATGTCCTATTGATACCTCATTTAGAAATGGAATATTGTCATGGAAATATTTGAGGTTTTCCAGACTCAAATCATGTCCGGCATTTACTCCGAGACCGGCTTTGTGGGCGGCTTTGCTTGCTTCTACAAATGGAGCGACAGCCTCTTCGGGGTTAACGGAATATTTGTCGGCGTAGGGTTTTGTGTAAAGTTCAACCCTGTCGGCTCCTGCTTTTGCCGCCAATTTGATGTTCTCGACATCGGTGTCAACAAAAATAGAGGAGCGTATGCCTGCATCTCGCAATGAGTCAACAATACCGGTCAGAAATTCAAGATTGGCACCGACATTCCAACCGGCACTCGATGTGAGTGCATCGGGCGCGTCAGGCACAAGTGTTACCTGTGCAGGTTTTACCTTAAGCACAAGATCCATAAACTCGGGTGAAGGGTAACCTTCAATATTAAACTCGGTTTTGACGAGCGGACGTAGTTTGAACACATCTTCCCTGCGGATATGTCGTTCGTCGGGGCGAGGGTGTACAGTGATACCATTAGCCCCAAACATTTCACAATCCATTGCCACCTGCTCCACATTTGGACGGTTTTCTCCCCGCGCATTTCTTAACGTAGCGACTTTATTAATGTTTACACTTAAATTTGTCATTCTTTTTTACCTAAAATCTCTTAACAATAATCGGTATGTGTTGTTTTTATTAAAAATCTGAAGAATTATTCCTAAATTTGTCTCACAGAATTTCAGAGTACAAAAGTAATATGATTTCATAAAAAGTAAAAACTTTGACCGCAAAAGATAACATATTATCACATTTGTACCCGCTCGTAAATGAAACATGTGTGTTGACCATTGTTGAAAGATGAAGGTAGCTATATACGGAAACAAATACCAAGAGGGGTATCTTGATGAACTCGCTCTGTTTTTTGATGCCATTGCCGGTCACAACGATTTGACGGTTGCGATGGAATATACGTTTTATAACTATTTGTGTCGCATTCTTCCCCGGCAGCCAAAGGTTGAGGAGATTGTACATGGAGACAAGTTCAGCGCTGAGATTGCTTTGAGCATAGGAGGTGACGGGACGTTTCTGCGCACAGCCCAGTGGGTTGGAAATAAGGGCATACCTATTATGGGGATAAACACCGGACATCTCGGGTATCTTGCCGATGCGCAAATAACCGAGGGAAGCGCTGTGATAGACGATATTTTAAACAATCGATTTAAAATAGAGGAACGATCTCTTATTGAGGTTGATACGTCTTGCGGGATTACCGAGAAGTGGCTTTATGCGCTTAATGAAGTAGCAATATTGAAGCAAGACACAGCATCTATGATTTCGGTAAAAACAGATATAAACGGAATCGAACTTACAACATATCAAGGCGACGGGCTTATCATTTCAACCCCTACCGGCTCGACCGGATATAATATGTCGGTGGGAGGACCGATAATTGAGCCGTGTACTCCCGTGTGGGCAATATCTCCGATTGCTGCTCATGCTTTGACAATGCGCCCATTGGTGATTGGGAACGAGAGCGTTTTGACTATAACCACCACATCTCGAGCATCTAACTATCTGCTCAGCCTTGACGGTCGACCGTCGATATTACCGGCCGGCTCGACAATAACGTTGCGCAAAGCTCCATTTGCCATAAAAGTCGCACAACGCCCTGAGCATCACTTCTCTGACACGTTGCGCAATAAACTCCTTTGGGGCATTGACAAGCGATGACGCCCGATTTTCTCATTACAACAAATATCGATATAAACCATGCTCAATTGGGGGTGGTGAGCATCTATGTGCGCTCAAACGCCCGAAAAATATCGGCACGTTGGAAAAAAGGCAAAGTTTGCATCACTGCGCCTTATGGAATAAGAATGGCTGATATAAACACAGCCTTAGAAAAATTTACTCCGGCATTACTTAAAAACAGTCCGACACTCACTTATCACGAAAATCAGACAATCACATGTGATGGATTTAGCATCTTTATCAAACGACAATCTCTGCAACCGTCAAAGATATTGGGGCAACCACGATTCCCGATGTCGACAATAAGCGTTGGCTCAGATTTGGATTTTGACAGCGACGCAACCACAAAACTCATAAGTCGCATGATGTGCCGCATTGCACAGCGTCTTGCCGCATATATACTTTTACCTCAAGCCCGTCAATTATCGGTTAAAGTGGGTATATCACCGCTTGGGTGGTCTATTTCGACGGGGCATCGAGTACTCGGCCGATGCAATACCGACGGGTTTATTGCATTG
>CAZBUT010000169.1:0-4419 GCA_964495165.1 uncultured Muribaculaceae bacterium
TTATATTAACTTTGAAAATTGGAAAGAATTTTTATTTCAAGCCTTAAATTAAGAAAATAATATGACAAAAGAAGATTTTGTAGATATATGCCCCTATGATGATAGTGTGTTTCAGGAAAAAATGGCCGGACTTGTAAAAGAGTCCGGTTTTGAACATGCTGTCAGATATGTTATGCCCGATGTAGATTATTCGGCATTTTCCAATAATTTATGTTCAATAAAGAGCCAGGAAACATTCCAGATAAGTGTAATGTTGCCATTTTTGGATATGTTGGTGAAAAAGACAACATCGGGAATCTCTGCAAGCGGTTTTGAGAATGTTGATAAATCACAAAGCTATACTTATATTACCAACCACCGTGATATAGTGCTTGATGCATCGTTCTTGAATCTTTGTCTTGTGAATAATGAGTTTAAGACATGTGAAGTTGCAATCGGCAGCAATTTGCTCATATTTGACTGGATAAGTGATTTGGTGAAACTGAATAAAAGTTTCATTGTAAAACGTAATTTGCCGATGTTACAAGCCTTGAAAGCGGCAAAGCAACTTTCGGCATATATTTATTATGCAGTCAACGAGAAGCATCAGTCAGTGTGGATTGCGCAACGCGAAGGGCGAGCCAAAGATTCTGACGACCGTACCCAGGAATCTTTAATTAAGATGATGGGACTTGAAGGGTCCGGAGACTTATTGGATAATCTTTTGGCAAAGCATCTTGCTCCGGTAGCCATATCTTATGAATATGACCCTAACGATTATCTGAAAGCACGTGAGTTTTTGCTGCGACGCAATGATCCTGAATTCCATAAAACACAAAGAGACGATTTGTTCAGTATGGAGACGGGAATATTGCAATTTAAAGGACATGTGCATTTCAACATGTGTAAATGTATTAATCCTGAGTTGGAGAAACTGCGTGGCGTAGATGATAAAAATGAAGTAATTCACCAAACAAGTTTGCTGATTGACAAGGCGATTCATTCGGGATATAGAATATATCCGATAAATTATATCGCTTATGATGAGGTTGAAGGCGGAAACCGGTTCAGCAGTCAATATACGACTTCGGAATTTGACGCAGTCAATACTTATATCGAGCAGCAGTTGGCAAAGGTGACGGATG
The DNA here is from genome assembly GCA_964495165.1 of uncultured Muribaculaceae bacterium. Classification (GTDB taxonomy): domain Bacteria; phylum Bacteroidota; class Bacteroidia; order Bacteroidales; family Muribaculaceae; genus RGIG4079. The sequence goes on from CAZBUT010000169.1 coordinate 1,125, forward strand.
TTCCCGATTTGACTGAAGATGATAAGGTTTATATGCGTCAAATGATGTTGAATATGTATGCCAATCCTTTGCGCAACAAATTGAAAGCGCAAGGAGAATAATCAAATACCTTTAGACCTATGAGATTGCCGTTGTTGATAGTTATAGTTGCCGTTTTGGTAAATATTGTTGTCGATTGGTATATCTACAAGGCAATCAAAAAACGTGCAAAATCAAAGCTGATAGGCAATATCCATTTGGGTATTGCCGTAGCTATGCTTTTGTACATTGTTGTTGGAATCTCGTTGCCAAGACGTTCCGGGTCAGATGAATCGCTGATGAGTATCATGTGGATTATATACAGTTACTTCACGGTGTATCTGCCCAAATGGTTTTATGTCGTATTTGATTTAATCGCATCTATCCCTGTTTTATTGCGTAAAAAACGACTGAAGATAGTGTCGCTTGTCGGCGGAGTTGTTGCGGTTGTTGTTTTCTGCTTGCTTTGGTGGGGAGCGTTGGTAAACCGTTATAATATCGAGGTAAACGAAGTGGAAGTAGCTGTGGATAATCTGCCCGATAAATTTGATGGTTATCGCATAGCGCAATTTTCGGATTTGCATGTGGGTTCTTATAACACCGATACGACTTTTGTCTCAAAATTGGTCAAAGAGATTAACACACAAAATGTCGATGCTGTGATGTTCACAGGTGATATTGTGAACAGGCGCACCGACGAATTACGTCCCTTTGTTAACGTATTGTCTAAGATTAATGCTCCTGACGGAGTTTTCTCTATACTTGGAAATCACGATTACGGCGATTATTGTAACTGGGAATCTCCAAAGGCAAAATCTGATAACTTAGAGTCTTTGCTCAGAATGCAAAAGGAAATGGGCTGGCGATTGCTGTTGAATGAGACGGCCTATCTGAATCGGGATAATGATTCGATAGCTATAGTTGGAGTCGAGAATTGGGGAGATCCGCCATTTTCGGTATACGGTGATTTGAACAAAGCCTATCATAATTTAAGTGACTCTACAATAAAAATATTGCTTGCACATAATCCTGCGCACTGGAATGCCGAGGTCGCCAATCGTGATTCGGTCAATATTGCATTGACATTGTCGGGACATACTCATGCCATGCAGATGTCATTGTTTGGTTTATCTCCGTCAGTTTGGAGATATAAAACATGGGGAGGACGTTATGAAGATAATAAACAGAAAGTGTTGTATGTCAACATTGGAGTAGGCACGGTGGGAATACCTACCCGAATAGGAGCTACCCCCGAACTAACAGTGTTTACATTGCGCAAAGCCATATAATTTATGTCTAACGATTTAATTGCAATCATTTCTCAAGAACTGAACCTTTCTCCGCGTCAGGTGACTGCAACTGTAAGATTGTTGTCTGACGGAGCTACCATACCATTCATAAGCCGTTATAGAAAAGAAATGACGGGGTCTCTTGATGAAGTGGAAATACGCAAGATACAATTGCGATTTGATGAACTTACAGAGATACTAAAACGTAAACAATATATCCTTGAAACAATAGAGCAACAAGAAAAACTCACTCCTGAGTTACGGGCTAAGATTGAGGAGACATTAGATGCTTCGGTGCTTGAGGACTTGTATATGCCATACAAACCCAAACGTCGCACCCGCGCTTCGATCGCTAAAGAACGAGGATTGGAGCCACTTGCCAAAATAATAATGTCGCAATCATCAGATATAAATGCACAAGCACAACGATATGTGAGAGATGAAGTGACGTCTGTAGATGATGCTGTATCGGGTGCCTCCGATATAATAGCAGAATGGGTGAGTGAGAATGAAAATGCCCGTTCAATGGTGCGTAGAAGTTATAAACGCACTGCTGTGATTGCAGCTAAGGTAGTGAAAGGCAAGGAAGATGAAGCTATAAATTACAGCAATTATTTTGACTTTTCAGAGCCATTGCGTCAATGTTCATCGCATCGTTACCTCGCTATGCGCAGAGCCGAGAGCGAAGGGTTGATTAAAGTGTCGTTGTCGATTGATGATGATGAAATGATACCTCGTCTTGAACGCATGTTTATAAAACCCACAGCGATAAGCCGGTCAAGAGAAATAATTGCGGTCGCAATAAAAGACGGATATAAAAGACTGATAAAACCCTCAATAGAAACTGAAATATCGGCTGATGCAAAAGTCAGTGCCGATAGTGTGGCCATAGGTCTGTTTGCCGATAATGTACGCCAATTGTTGTTTGCCCCTCCCTTAGGCAGCAAGCGGGTAATGGGAATTGATCCCGGATACAGAACCGGCTGTAAGGTGGCGTGTCTTGATGCCCAAGGAAACCTGTTGCACAATGACGTAATCTATCCGTGCGCTCCCGTAAATGATTTTAAAGGGGCTGCCCGCAAGGTGAGTTATCTTGTTGAAGCATATAAAATTGATGCTATTGCGGTAGGTAATGGTACGGCAGGACGTGAGACTGAAAAATTTTTGTCGTCGATACGTTATCCGCGCAGTGTACAAGTTTATGTGGTAAATGAAAATGGAGCGTCAATATACTCTGCATCAAAGATTGCTCGTGATGAGTTTCCTGATAAAGATGTTACGGTGAGAGGAGCAGTTTCAATCGGGCGTCGCTTGCTTGACCCTCTTGCCGAATTGGTGAAGATTGATCCGAAATCAATTGGTGTAGGGCAATATCAGCATGATGTCGATCAAGCAAAATTAAAAGATGCTCTTGATTATACGGTGATGAGCTGTGTAAATACCGTAGGTGTAAATCTTAATACTGCGTCACGTCAGTTGCTTTCCTTTGTGTCAGGCATCGGACCGCAATTGGCCGGTAATATCATAGAATATAGAGCAACCAATGGCGATTTTTCTTCCCGCAAGGAGTTGATGAATGTGCCGCGTTTGGGTGAGAAAGCATTTCAGCAATGCGCGGGCTTCTTGAGAATCCCGGGTGCTGATAATATATTGGACAACACAGCTGTTCACCCCGAGAGTTATGCATTAATCGAGCAAATTGCGAAAGACAATGGTTGCAAGGTCGATCGTCTTGTTGAAGATAAAGCATTGCTTAAAAACATAGACTTGCAGAGATATGTGTCGAGTGAGGTTGGTTTGCCTACATTGACCGACATTATAAAGGAGCTTGAAAAGCCCGGTCGTGATCCCCGATCAGAAGTTGAGGTAATGGAATTTGATGAGAGAATAAACAATATTAATGATCTTCAGATAGGCATGGAACTTAAAGGAATCATTAATAATATTACTGCATTTGGTGTGTTTGTGGATATAGGTATAAAAGAGAA
>CAZBUT010000170.1:0-4351 GCA_964495165.1 uncultured Muribaculaceae bacterium
GTTTTCTGTGAGGGTGACACCTCCGGCGGTTACAACGACAGAACCGCGTGGCACATTCATCGCGTTTAATCGTATCTGAGAGCCGGATGACGCTTGATATTCACCTTCAAGGATAAACTTGTTTTTATCGGCAAATTGCCGGGCGACAACGAGTGTAGAGTCATACAACTCTTGGTACACATATTGTTTTGCAAGTTCCGGATTGTTTATTTTGCTTGCAAGATGTGAACCAAACGGTTCTACTACCGGGAATATTATCTTGCCGTTAGACGATAAAACGGTATAGCCTTCGATGTAATCAAAAAATCCGTCGGGGTTTGATTGGTCGTTTGAGTCAATACGGTCAAGATTCATCACTTGCAATAACGATACATTATTTAATCCTGGAACGGGCAGATAATTGATTTCAGTTCCGGTAGTATCGCTTAGGTATTTGATATTCAGCTTGAACTTGCTCTTTTGAATTTGATAAGCTCCTAATGAGTACACGTTTTTCATCATCAAGTCCCACATTGGCAATCGAGGCGCTACTGTAGTGCTTTTTAACATCTTGACATATAGGGAATTGTCGGTGGTGGTGATGTCACCAGAAAATTCACCCACTTGATATACCTGTCCTCTATAGGTGTATTCGTATGCTACACCCAATACTTCATCGGCATTTAGAGCACTTTTTATTGAGATATAGCCCAATGAAGCGTTTAACGTATATTCCGATGATGATAGCAATCTTGCGCTTTCTACTTTTTCAAAGTCTTTACCTCCTTCGATTCCATAACCCGACAAAGGCTCAAGAGCCTGTGTTACTGTGTTTATGTTACGAGCCTCGGGGTATTCATTCTTGATTACCGACAGCAGGTTGTTTGATGCATTTGACGGATTATCGTATGCCGTGTTTGGTGTCCAAAAACTGCTGCCCAAGACTTTGTTCTCGGCCAAGTCCATAAATGCTACAATGTTGCGTGATTGGTTGTAGTTTCCGCTCTTATTTGTAACCCAAACCTCGATGCGCGTGATGTTTACTCCCGATGATACATATGGGAGTTTTGACGCAAATTGGTCGTAGTTGTCACGGAAAAAGTGAGAAAGGAAGTAGTGTCTGTTTTGGTCATACTCATCACAATTGATAGAAAAGTCAGTCGTTTGCACTCCTCCTTTTGTGTTCACAGTCTTTGACTCTGAATTTTGTTGAGATACAAGAGCTGTAGCTGTGAGTTTTCCAAATTGCAATTTTGTTTTGATACCAAATAAAGCTGTGCTACCTCTGATGAGAGATGACCCGGTTGTCATGCTCACATTTCCGGCTTCAATGCTCTTGATTATATCGTCTTCTTTGCCTTCAAATTGCAATTTGAGATTTTTTGAGTCAAAATCAAAAGTCGCATCGGTATTATAAGTCATGTTGAATTTCAACTTGTCACCCACCGATGCGGCAATTGTCGCCTGTATCTTTTGGTCAAAATCAAAATATGTTTTACGTCTGGAATTGAGCGGAAGAGCTGGGTTGTCGGTCTTGTTTGACTTTATACCCATTTGTATCTGCACCGATCCTTGAGTTTTCAACTGCACTCCACCTGGGCCGAAAACTTTTTCTAACGGTCCTAATGCAAAATTCATGTCAAGGACATTGAACGGCTCTTTGGCTTTGTTTTCATATAACTCGGTATTGCGCATACGGTAATATTCCTGCATGGATTCTCGCAATTTCCAATCATTGTATTGGCTGGCCGATAACAGGAACGGTGTTGCGATGTCAATGTCTCCGAGTTTTGTGCGTATAACGTAGCACCCCGTTTCTATGTCATATTCGGCAGTGGTTTTGATGTTTGACGGAGTGGTTAAGTCCATCGGACCTCTTTCTTGCATCAAACTCTCATAGCTGTCGGGCGTGGTTTGTTGCACGCTGTTGCGCATGTCGATAGAGTCGCTCTGCTTTTTTGAGGGTGGGGGAGTAGTGTTTGATGGGGCAGGCGGATTCATCTCCGACTTGTAATATTGAGCTTGCGCAAAAAAAGTAGACATCAGAAGCAAAATGATTCCGCTCCCGATAAACATTGAAATGTTATTTCGCAATCTCTTATATTTTTCTCTCATCAGTGGTCAGTTTCCTAACCGACATGTTATATTTGCACCGTATCGCTTTTTACATCATTGACAGGGCTTTTTTTATTGCTGTTTCAACCTTGAGGGTTGGGTCATTGTCAAAAAGCTTTTTCAATACTTTTTGTGATTGCGGTCGCGCAAATCCAAGCATTACCATTGCCGCCAATGCCTCGTCAAAGACTTCACTTGTGACAGTCGGTTGTAGAATTAACGCATCACCTATAGGTTTTATTTTATCTTTGAGGTCAACAATTATGCGTTGTGCGGTTTTTACACCTATACCTTTTACATTTTTGAGCTTTGCATGGTCGCCTCCGGCAATAACTATTTCAAGTTCTGGGGCGGCAATTGAAGATAAAATCATGCGCGCTGTATTTGCCCCTACACCCGATACGCCAATAAGCAATCGGAATAAAGTGCGTTCTTGTTCGTCAATAAATCCATACAATATATGGGCATCTTCTCTTATTGCCTCATGTATGAGTAATTTGGCGCTTTGTGCCCCCTCAAGTTTAGTGAATGCAGGAAGCGAAATATTGATGAGATAGCCGATTCCGCTACATTCTATCACGGCATAAGTGGGTGTTAATTCTGCGATATTACCTTTGATATATTCAATCATGTCAGTGTCGGTTTTTGTGTTGGAGTAATGCTTAAAATGGTTTGCGATATTTGTCGGAAGCCGAATCTTCGAGAATGCTTAAATAAGAGCTATAGCGAGATTGTGCTATACGGTTATCTTGTAACGCTTTAAGCACAGCACAGCCCGGCTCGTGGGTATGAGTGCAATCGCCATATTTGCATTCGTGAGAAATTTCAAATATTTCCGGAAAATAATGAGCCGTCTCGTGTTCGTCGAAGTCAATCGTCCCAAAACCCTTTACTCCCGGAGTATCGATAATATATCCGTCGTTACTCGGCAATTTAAACATTTCAGAAAAAGTTGTAGTGTGCATTCCTGTGTCATGGGTTGATGATATTTCAGCGGTGCGCAACCCCAATCCCGGAATTAAAGCGTTTATGATAGTTGACTTGCCAACACCTGAATTTCCTGATAGTACCGATGTCTTACTTGATAATATTTGCCGCAAAGCGTCTATCCCTTGACCCGTCGATGCCGAAAGTTTAATAACATTATACCCGATTGATTCGTATAGATACGTAACAGCGTTTAGCAACTCAATGTCTTCATCGTCCTGAAGCAGATCTATTTTATTAATGGCTATTACTGCCGGGACTCTGTAGGCTTCGGCGGTTGCAAGAAATCGGTCAATGAATGTTGTTGAAGTAACAGGGTGTGCAAGAGTGATTATCAGCACAGCACAATCAATATTTGCAGCTATAATGTGAGCCTCCTTTGAAAGATTGCTTGCGCGTCTGATGATATAATTTTTGCGTTGGTTTATTGACAATATGAAAGCAGTGCCGTCGGGAGCGGTATCAGATATTGCAACATTGTCGCCGACTGCTACCGGATTGGTCGTGCGTATCCCTTTGAGACGGAAATTGCCTTTTATTTTACATTTGACCTCTATGTCGTTGTCAGTCTTGACGATATACCAACTGCCAGTGTTTTTTATTACTTTACCAGTCATTTTGTGTACTATTTCATTGCAAATATACGAAAAATAGCATTTTTATGAGTATATTAGTAGGATTATTTGCAAATTATTCGTAAATTTGCACCCGAAATTAGAAAATTGAAATTTTATTTATTAACAAAAGGCTACAAAAAATGAATGTAGAAACAATTGGAACTTGGGCAGGTTTGGTTTGGAATGCCCTTAATGAAAAAGACGTTTTAGGAAACAAAGAAATCAAAAAAGTAACAAAGCTTAAGGACAAAGAACTTTATGCAGCTATCGGATGGCTTGCCCGTGAGGGTAAACTTAACATCGCCGAAAGCGAAGATGGCAAAGACTTGGTTCTTTCACTCGTTAAGTAATAAAAAACTTCTCTATACAACAGAAGGCTGTATCAATCGATACAGCCTTCGTTGGTTTATATAGTTATTCTTTTTCTTGTACCGGTCTTATTGCACACCCATAGGGGGTAAAAAGATAAGCTAATTTATAATTGGTTTTGAGCTGACGGGTTGCTCGATTTTTGATGATTTGATAGTAGAGTGTACCTTCATTGCCTATGATTGTTGTGTGTCTGAATTTTACTTTGATACTTGCCATAGTTTTATAAGGGAACTTCTATAAATTACTTTGAAAAGATTTATGACTTTTTACTTGAGGGGATT
>CAZBUT010000171.1:0-4277 GCA_964495165.1 uncultured Muribaculaceae bacterium
ACTAATAAGATAGAACTGTATTATAGTTGAAACAGTCCCATGGTTGTCCTATGGGGCTGTTTTTTTAGACTTTGGTGTACAGGTATAAATAAAAATCACTACCTTTACAGAGAAACTCATAACGGTTATGGAGATACTATTGCCACCAAAATCAAATGGAGATAGGGAGAAGGTTGCTTATCGTACTCGGCAACTCATTATCATCGGTGCAAACGGATCGGGAAAGACGCGTTTCTCTGAGAGGCTAATTGCCGATTTGTCGGGGCTTGCGTTCAGACTGTCGGCATTAGATGCGTTGTATGATTCACGTAAGCCCGATATGCTTCCCGGTTCTATCGATATGCTAAGCAATGAAGCGATGCTGGCATCTTCACTTATTCGCGATGATGCCAAGTCTCAATTTGAGCGGTTAATGGCGTTGTTGCTCAACGAGGAGGTGGTAAATCTCATCACCTATAAAGTGAAAGCGGCATCGATGCCCGGAACGAAACTTGCACCGACAAAATTGGACAAGGTGATTGAGTTATGGCAGGAAATCTTCCCCGACAACCGCATTCTATTTGAAAAAGGTGAATTGTTGTTCAGTCGCAAGATAGATCCTGAAACATATCCGTCGGTAAAATTGTCGGCCGGTGAAAAGGCGGTATTGTACTATATAGGGGCAACGCTGTTTGCAATGGAAAATGCGGTGATCTTTGTTGATAATCCAGGTATTTTTCTGCACCCGTCGATAATGAACACAGTGTGGAACTGCATTGAGGAATTGCGTCCCGATTGCACGTTTATTTATATTACCCACGACCTTGATTTTGCATCATCTCGCACAAATAGTTCGGTGGTGTGGGTGAGGAGTTTTGATGCCCATTCGGTAACATGGGACTATGATGTGTTGCCACCTCGCAGCGGTTTGTCCGATGATATATATTTGGCGATTATCGGAGCGCGTAAGCCCGTGTTGTTTATCGAAGGTGATGAAACCCACTCGATAGATTCAAAACTATATCCGCTCATTTTCACCGAATACACGGTAAAATCGCTTGGCAGTTGCAATAAGGTCATAGAAACAACGCGTACATTCAACGATCTCAAGACATTTCATCAATTGGACTCTTATGGCATAGTAGATCGTGACCGTCGAGATGCCAAGGAGGTAGAGTATTTACGTAACAAGAAAATTTTTGTCCCCGATGTCGCCGAGATTGAGAATATATTGATGCTTGAAGAAGTGATACGCACAGTCGCTCGCCGGCATCAGAAAGACGAGACCCGTGTTTTTGAGACGGTCAAAGCATCTATAATGGCGCAATTCAAGCAAGATGTGCGTCAACAGGCAATGCTCCACACGCGACACAAGGTGAAACGCACGTTTGAACATCGTGTCGATGGAAAATTCACCAATATCAATTCGCTTGAAGATCATATCACCGACCTTGTAGCCGAGATAAATCCACGTGGCACCTATGAGGCTTTCTGTCGTGAATTTCACGGTTATGTAGAGTCAGATGCCTATCAATCGGTGTTGCGGGTATATAATCAGAAATCGATGGTGAGCACCAGCAATGTTGCGCAATTGTGTGGCGTTGCCGGAGGAAAAGACGGCTACGTGAGAGCCATATTGAAGATTTTGAAGGGTAATGGTGAAGATGCCAAACGCATACGCAGGGCGATAATACGCTGTTTTGGTATTTCAAACACAGCTCCGGTTCAATAGGCGTAACTATATAAGACAACTTCTAAATTGAAAATGAGAAAACTAAAATGTTGGGTTGAGGCAATGAGACTACGCACGTTGCCTGTGTCTGTTGCGGGAGTGATTCTGGCAATAGGATATGCCGTAAGATTTGAGGATTATGATATTGTGCCGGCATGGCTATGTCTGGCGTTTGCCGTGTTGGCGCAAGTGGCATCAAATTTTGCCAACGAATATTATGACTTTAAAAGCGGTCTTGATCGCAAAGGTCGGGAGGGACCGCGACGGGGAGTGACAGAAGGGGATATAACCCCGAGTGCAATGAAATATGCCACATACGCAACGCTGTGTGCCGCATGTGTTATAGGTTGCTCGCTCATTCCTTATGGCGGCTGGTGGCTTATTCCGATAGGGACGTTTATTGCCTTGGGGGTAATAGCCTATAGTGCCGGTCCTTATCCGTTGTCACATCATGGACTTGGTGAAGTTGCCGTGTTGTTCTTCTTTGGTGTGATACCTGTAAACCTCACATATTACCTTATGACTCAGCATTGGGATTCAGAGGTGTTATTAGGATCGGTCTCGGCTGGGCTCATGGGCGCAAATGTTTTGCTTGTTAATAATTATCGTGATTATGACGATGATAAAGCGGTGAACAAGCGCACACTTGCGGTGAAATTCGGACGTGGATTTGCATCTCGGCTTTATGCCATTAATGGCAGTGTCACGATAGTCTTAATGGCTGATATATGGGCAGAAGGACAAGTGTGGAGCATTGTCTTCCCCGTTACTTATGTCTTGATGCATTTTTTCTTGTATCTTAAAATCACACAACGTGAAGGGAGGGAATTAAATCCGTTTTTGGGCATGACAGCTATGGCAATGCTATATTATTGTGCAACATTTACGATAGCCGCAATATTTGATTGATATGGATTTCCTCTTTTACGTCAAACACAATAATTTCTGAGAAATGATTGAGTTAGTAAGCGATATATTGCAATATCAAGGGGTGAAATTGCAAAATCCCCACCATGTGACAATTCCCCAAGGTGTGACTATTGTAATCGGTCCCAATGGGGCTGGAAAGTCAACACTCGGCAGGATTATAGAGAAAGGGTGGAATATATGTACCAATAAACTCAGATGCGAGAGTGGCAAACTGAAAATACGCAGCATCGAGTTTTATGATATACACTCTTTAGCCGGTTTTTCAACGGCCTATTATCAACAACGGTATGAGTCGATGATGAACGATGATGTGCCTACGGTGGGACAGATCATGTGTGATCGCATGGATAATGAACGCTGGAAACAATTGTGCTCAAAATTGCGATTGAACGACATTGAAGAGAAACGCATTAATTACCTGTCAAGTGGCGAGTTGCGCAAACTCTTGATTGTGAATCTGCTCATGGATTTGCCCGATGTCCTTATCTTGGATAATCCCTATATAGGGTTAGACAGCGCGTCGCGGAAACTTCTTGACGACACTATTGCCGAAATTGCCTCACGTGGTGTCGATGTGATAATGCTTTTGTGCAATACCGTTGATATACCGCAATATAAAACAACCGTTATACCTATTGACAATCTTGTGATAGGACGTGCTGTGTCGCGCCGGGGCGAAATAGGGAATATACGTCAGTCGATGACACATTTATTTGACTATGCAATCGACATAGACAGCCTGCCTCATCGGGACAAGACTCTGCCGGGTGATGTTGATATTGTGATGAACCTTAATAAATGCAGTGTGAAATATGGCAACCGCACGATTCTTGATGAGATCGATTGGACCGTAAGGGCAGGAGAGTGCTGGGCTTTGGCCGGGCCAAACGGTTCGGGAAAATCCACATTGCTGAGTTTGGTGTATGCCGACAACCCCCAAGGGTATAACAATGATATCACCCTCTTTGACCGCCGTCGTGGCACAGGAGAGACAATTTGGGATATTAAAAGCCGCATAGGGTATATTTCTCCTGAAATGCACTTGTATTTTAACACGATGAGCGATGTGCAATCGATGGTGGCTCAGGGCTTGAATAATACTATCGGCGATTTTCGACGGCTAACCCCGCAGCAGCTTGCCGAAGCGATGCGTTGGCTCAGGATTTTACATATAGAGCATCTTGCCGATCGTCGATTCAATACGTTGTCGACCGGAGAGCAACGATTGGCTTTGCTTGCACGCACATTTATAAAGCAACCGGAATTGCTGATTCTCGATGAACCGCTTCACGGGCTTGATATGGCACGTAAAAGGAGCGTCAGAGCAATCATTAACCACATGACGGCCCGTGATGGTCTGACGCTTGTGTATGTGACTCACTATCTGCCGGAAGTTCCCGAATGCGTCACCCGCACAAAAACATTAGTTGGTGCGGTTAAGAATAATTGAGGTGTTGCTGAATGCCAATGAGGCATCGTTTAATTCAAGGAATTTAGGCCACCGCTCGATAGGTACGACATAGTGCAGATAACGTTCATTGACCTGTATCACAAGTTTGTTGTCTTGCACTCGGGCTTGGGCGTAAAATGCGCCGCATTCGTTTGCAACGTTTTTGTTGACCGACTCAAGACTTGC
>CAZBUT010000172.1:0-4261 GCA_964495165.1 uncultured Muribaculaceae bacterium
ATTGAAGGAATTAAATGACTGTCCCTATATTATTATTATGCTTATGCTTATGGCACAGAGAGTAATAGCTATAAAATATGTTGTAAAAATTAAAATCCACCATTTGGGCCAGTTATTATATAGGATATACCAAAAAGGTTGTTGGAAAAAACTGAAATAGTGTGAGAGCTTTGCTTTTACGCCTTTTTCTTTAAAAGGAGCCTGTAAGATTGTGAAGAATTTGTTGTTTTGTTCAATCTCAGTACGTATTTGTGGGTGGGATTTGATGAATTTTTTAATTGCAGATTTAATATCGCGTATTGATTTCAGTATGGCTATAATCCATTTGTCTTGCTGCTTGTCGAGATATAAAGCAAGGCAGTTATTATTCTGGAAACTTATATTTGGGATAGCTATGTTGTCACCAATGTATTCCTTTAACAGATCTAAATGGTTATCACAACTGATTAAAAATATTGTCTTTTCGAGATGTCTGTCTATACAGTGTTTAAGCTCCCATTTACACCCATCTGTATCCATTATACGCATTAATATTAGTTTGCACTTTTTGGCCATGTTGTCGACTGTGGTCTTCCACTCTTCGTCTGATGCATAAATACCCGAAGAGCAGAGTGTTGTGGGAATTGCTGTATTTGGATCACCAATACAATAAGTTTTGGCTATGCGTTTATTTATTTCATTGCAAAAAAGTTTTTCAAGTGATTCTGGAATCAATGTGTTACCATGAGCATAATAACCTTTATCTTTGTGAGACAAGTTGAATGGACGGAGGTAGAGGCAAAAGTTTTCTAATTTATCTGCAACTTCTGATGTATGATAAGGTTCAAAAAGTATTTTATTCTGAGACATTAACATGGGAAATATAATCAGAGTAATGTAGCTATCCTTTATAAGGCCTTCTGTTTCAGCAATAGTAAGTATTGAAGCTATGAATAGTAAAAAACCAAAAGAAGAACAAAGTCTATATTTTTTTCGTAATGGTAATTTGTTGGCGTCAATATACTTTTTTCCAAATTTTTTATTCCATATAACATTTGGAATAATGCCTAAAGTTATGCCGATTATGGCAAATAAAGAAATGATAATTGTACTCATGTTTTTAATAATTGGATAAAAAGGAGTTTGTTGAAAAGACACGGTAAATTTGTGGGATTATTTTTGCAAATTTCAAAAAAATATTGCAATATTACCCCCCCCGCATTAAAAAAGGTTAAATGCTTGTGGTGCTTGAAAATCCAGGGGGATTTAGGGTAAATTAACAATTGGGGGGGGGTAATTTGTTGAATATTTGTTAACTTTGTCGTATGGTCCTTTATAATACCTATAATAGGCTATAGACGGAATATACGGAAAAGCATTACTTTACGCTTGTGAAACTCAGAGATTTACGATTATAAGCGAAGATCGCAGTTTGTCAGCGGTAATGGTACGGACTCTCATGCTTTCAGAATATAATTTTAACGCCTAAGAGGAGAGACCAAAGGCATGAATATTCTACAATGAAGAAATTATTGACCCTGTTGGCTTCACTGCTTGTATTGCCAATGTTTGCATTTTCTTTGCAGGCCAGAGATGTAAAAATCGTAGTTGAACCAAGCGATGCTCGCATTTTTATCGATGGGCAGTTTTATGGAGAAGGAGTGATTGTTGTAAAAGCTCCGAAGAAAAACGATTTTATCAGCGTGAGAGCCGAGGCTCCGGGATTTGAGGATTTGAATGTGAAAATCTACGGCAGCGATAAGAGAAAGGCTATCTCTTACAAGATGAAAAAAGACTATACTTCAGTTTATACCGTTAAAACAGGTCTTGTAAATAAGTTCTTTACAGTCAATGTCGCTCCTGAGTTTTACACAGTTGACAAGGACGGAAACGTAGACAGCGAAAAAGCATGGAAACTTATCCACCAGATTTTGCTCAACTACTTTGAGGAAATCCAAACGTCGGATATGACATCGGGTTTTGTGCAAACTCCCTGGAAGGTGTATACCTGGCCGGAATTGGAAATGCACTATCGCACCAGAGTTACGGTAAAACAGACTTCTCTTGACGAAAATCTCACATTCCAAGTAAAGGTGTCGGCTGAAAAAGGTCAATCATATTGGCAGGAAACCGATGTGATTTCAAAAGAACTTGAGCCGATGATCAGCGAGTTCCAATCTCGTTTGGGTAAACAATAAACACCAAGAATTAATGCGATGAAAAAGATAGCGTTATTAATAGTGTTGGCGGTGGTCGGTCTTTCTGTGTCGGCCAAAGTTTACGATTTTGAAAGCAATGATCTCGGTTGGAACGAGTACAGCGGTCAGAAAGGCGAGGCTTTAATTAAGGAAGGTGTATTGTTTATTGAGGGCAAAGTTGACGGGACTGCTGTTATCAACGACAATGGTCGATTGATAAAAGAATTCTTTTTGAGTTCGACATGCTATCTGCCGATTGAGGTGACTCGCACGTTTGAAATCAAGGCCGATGTATTTGCAAAGAAGCTGAAAAACGATGCCGGTTTTGGTATAATTTTCAACTATCGTGATGATGAAAATTTTCATTTCTTTTTGATAAATGCCGTGCAAGTTAAGTACTATAGAATTGAGAATGCTGTATGTACCGGTTATCGTGAGGACCGCATCAAATTTAGAAGCAAAAAGAAAGCAGAAATCGCGTTGCATCTAAAAAAATCGTTTGACAAAGTAGCGTTGATTGTTGATGACGTGCAGGTTTTGGAAATTCCTTACATCGAATATAAATATCAAGGAATAGGATTTTTCACAATTGGCGAGCAGACAATCACTTTCGACAATCTTGAAACGATACTGAAATAAGACTGTTATTTTAAATCATAGCAAAGGCGGCAACGTGCGATACGAAGCCGCCTTTGTTGTGTCTGCGATAATCTTATAAAGCTGTCGGTTGATCTCGGTATAGTGTGTGGCAATTAATCAATCTCCTCAAAAAAATACATTTTCATCGGAATTCCCTATTGAGTCGAAAAACATCACATAGTAAATGGGCAAGTAGGTGATGTTGTTTATTTGTTTTACTTCGCGAGAGTTAGATAACACTATTCCCGATTTGATGTTGTAGTCTTTTGTTGAAAGCAGATTATTCAAAGCGCTGTGAATAGTGTAATCTTTACCAGATTTAACCTCAATGGGAAGTGCGCTTAAATTTGAGTAATCATCAATTAAAAAATCGACTTCTCCCTTTTGTCTGTTATCGAAATAGAATAATTTACAGCCATGGGCTTTAAGTTCTTGAGCAACAACATTTTCATATACAGCCCCGAGATTTACACTCTTTTCATCGTTTAAAATCGCCTGTAAATTATTGTGGTATAATTGCGACGTAAGTAGCCCTACATCGTTTAGATAAAGCTTTGTCAAATTTTTGTGTACTGATTCAACGAGAGGATAGTGAGGGTTGGAAATGGCATTAACGTTAATTGCTATACCTGAAGATATAAGATATTCAAATTCGTTTTGGTATCGATTAAATCGATCGCCTTTTTCGCCTCTAATATCTTTTGCTATGATTCGTTTCTTTTTGTTTTCCATTTGCGATGGAATCATTTCATAGATACGACGAATCAGTAAATTTTTACCATTATCTTGTTCGTATTTTGTCGCATCAGTTGCATATAGTGATTTTATGGAATTTTGAAGATGCCTTACCTTTACGATATTTCGTGATTTAAGATACTCATTTACTGCGTCAGGCATTCCTCCAACGAGCAGATAGCGTTTGAAAAGATTCATTAATTTGTTGTGCAATGGCTCATCAAGCGATACCCGATTGTTGAATTTTTCTTTTATTGCTGAGATTGCGTATTCTCCGAAATCATTGGCAAGCAGAAATTCCTCAAAGTCAAGTTGTGTCATCTCTTTACGTATGATGCTTCCAATAGGGATAGATGTTGTTGACCTCAATGTTATTCCTAACAAGCTGCCACTGGCAATATAGCGATAATGATGTTCTTGGCGCAGGAATTTAAGCAGAGTCAGATATTGGGGATAATGTTGTATTTCGTCAATAAATATCAATGTGTTTTTTTCGTTATCAAGTTTTGCTCCGGCATATATGCTTAATGCAAGATAAAAATCATCGGTAGTTCTGACTCCTTTGAATATCTGAGCCCCTTCATCATCTTCGACAAAGTTCAATTCTATGAAATTGGGGAATATTTTACGCCCAACATCTCTAATGATAAAAGATTTGCCTATTTGACGTGCTCCTTCTATGATTAGAATTTTATCGCTATCTGACTGTA
>CAZBUT010000173.1:0-4248 GCA_964495165.1 uncultured Muribaculaceae bacterium
AAAGTTATGTTAGCAATGATTTTAGCAGCCGTTGAACCTTTGTTAGGTCTTGGCGCAAGTATTGGTGCTGCAGTTGCAGCTATTGGTGCAGGTATCGGTATTGGTAAGATTGGTGCGGCTGCGATGGAAGCTATCGCACGTCAACCCGAATCAGCCGGCGATATTCGTAGTAATATGATCGTTATTGCCGCATTGGTTGAAGGTGTTGCTCTCTTTGCAGTAATCGTTTGTATTCTTGCTTTATTTGTATAATAACAAGCTCTCTTTATGGAACTGTTCACGCCTGAACTCGGCCTGATATTCTGGATGTTTTTGTCATTTGCGGTGCTTTTCTTCGTGCTGTGGAGATTTGCATGGCCTGTGATTATCAAAGGAATTGATAGTCGTGCCGACCTTATTGATAAGGGTGTGGAATACGCTCAAAACGCAAAAGAGCAGCTTGACCATGCCCGTGAAGAGGCTGATAAATATATAGCAGAAGCACGTCGCCAACAGGCAGATATGTTACGTGAGGCTGACCGCATGAAAACTCAGATCATTGAAGAAGCACGCGGCGCAGCACAGAAGGAAGCTCAAAAGGTGATGGATTCCGCAAAGGTGTCTATCGAACAAGCCCGCAAGGAAGCAGAACAAAATTTCCGAAACGAGGTGAGCTCTTTTGCTCTCGACATTGCGTCTAAAGTTGTGAGAAATCAACTTGCCGATGAAAAGGCGCAAACAAAATTGGTGAATACTCTGCTTGATGAAATAGAGAATAAAAACTAAAACGCAATGAACGAAGGTCTTATACCACGTCGATATGCTAAGGCTCTCTATGAATTTGCTGTAGAAAAAGGCGATTCAAAGGAGATTTATAGATTGATGAGTACGCTTGCAGACAATTTTGCTAAAGAAGCGTCTCTTCAGTCAGTTCTGAGTAATCCCTTTATCGGAGCAACCGATAAGGTAAAATTGTTGACGACAGCTGCCGGTGCAGAGAAAAATGCTTCTTTTGCCGATTTTATGTCTTTGCTGTCGGTTAACAAGCGATTGGACTTGGCTCGTGGCATAGCTTTAGCTTATTTGGATATATACCGTAAGACCAATAATATTCATTTGGTGGAAGTTGTTACTGCATCAGAGTTATCATTAACCGATGAAAAGCGTCTTAAATCACTGATACAATTGCATTTGAATGACGGTACGATGGAATACACCCATCGCGTTGATGCTGATTTGGTAGGAGGCTTTGTCATTAATATCGGCTCTGAACGATTAGATGCGTCTATCAGTAATGAATTAAAACAATTGTGTTTGAAACTTTTAAGTAACTGAAAATAATGATTAACCCCAGCGAGATTTCGGAAGTATTAAAACAACAACTTGAAAACGTAAACACAAAAGTTTCGTTTGAAGAAGTTGGTACAGTCCTTGAGGTCGGTGACGGTGTTGCCCACGTTTATGGACTTGATAATGTATGCGCCAACGAACTCGTAGAGTTTGAGAATGGCGTTAAAGGCGTTGCGCTCAACCTTGAGGAAAGCAACGTCGGCGTGATATTGCTTAACAACGTTGACAAAGTTACCGAGAATATGGCTGTGCGCCGCACCGGCGAGATTGCTTCAATCCCAGTAGGAGAAGGTCTCATGGGGCGCGTAATCAATGTTTTGGGTGAACCGATAGATGGTCGCGGACCGATTGCGGGAGAACGCATATTATTGCCTCTCGAACGCAAGGCTCCCGGTGTTATATTCCGTCAACCGGTAAAACAACCATTGCAGACCGGTATTAAGGCTGTTGACTCTATGGTGCCCATTGGTCGTGGACAGCGTGAGTTGATAATCGGTGACCGCCAAATTGGTAAAACAGCAATTGCGATTGATACAATTATAAATCAACGCAAAAATTTTGAAGAAGGTAAACCTGTTTATTGTATATATGTAGCAATCGGTCAGAAGGCATCATCGGTAGCTTCAATTGTTGAAACATTGCGCCAGCATGGAGCAATGGATTATACAGTGGTTGTAGCCGCTACTGCGGCTGACTCGGCTGCCATGCGTTATTATTCGCCTTTTGCCGGTGTGGCAATTGGTGAGTATATACGCGATACGGGTCGTGATGCTCTTATCGTCTATGATGACCTCTCTAAACAGGCGGTAGCTTATCGTGAAATTTCATTGATTTTGAAGCGTCCTTCAGGACGTGAGGCATATCCCGGTGATATATTTTATTTGCACTCTCGTTTGCTTGAGCGCGCTGCAAAAATTATCGACAACCAAGAGGTTGCCTCCGGAATGAATGATTTGCCCGAACCTTTGAAGCCATTGGTAAAGGGTGGCGGTTCACTTACAGCGCTTCCTATCATCGAGACGCAGGCAGGTGACGTTTCGGCATATATTCCTACCAATGTGATTTCTATCACTGATGGTCAGATATTTCTTGAGACAGCATTGTTCAACAGAGGTATCCGTCCGGCGATTAATGTAGGTTTGTCTGTGTCGCGTGTGGGTGGTAGCGCTCAAATTAAGTCAATGAAAAAGGTTGCAGGAACATTGAAAATCGATCAGGCTCAATTCCGTGAATTGGAATCATTTACGAAGTTTGGCGGTGATATGGACCCTGTTACGGCGCGTGTGATAGATAAAGGTCGCAAAAATGAGCGTTTGCTCATTCAACCTCAATATTCACCTGTGGCAGTTGAAGAAGAAGTCGCTGTTATTTATTGCGGTACTAAAGGTTTGCTTGAAAAAGTGCCAATGGATAAGGTGGCTGAATTTGAAAGCCAATTTATACAATTGTTGCGCGCTAAGCATCAAAAAGATGTGCTTGATGTTATCAAGTCCGGTCAGCTTACTGATGATGTAACGGCTAAATTGACATCTGCGGCACAAGAAGTAGCAGGAAGTTTTTAACTAATCGATAAGTTCTAAATGGCAACGTTGCGTGAATTAAAAGGTCGAATTGGTTCTGTCGCTTCTTCAGAGAAGATAACCGGAGCAATGAAAATGATTTCATCGGCAAAGATGCATAAGGCAGAACAGGCTTTGAAACGGCTTTTGCCTTTCCGCAGACAGATTGAGACTGTCATAGGCAATCTCCTGTCGGCCGATGCTCAATTTTCGTCTCCGTTGCTTGAGGCGCGTGATGTCAATCGAGTTGCAATTGTGACTTTTGGCTCAGACGACGGTTTATGTGGCGCATATAATGTCAACATATTCAAGCAGCTTGTTGCGCAAATTTCTGAATATCGACAGACTTATGGCGCAGAAGTGCTGATTGAGATATATCCGGTCGGTTCAAAAATTGCTAAATCTGTCAGAAAAATAGCGTCAAACAAGATAAGAGTTATTGCCGATTGTGGAGTAGATTCAAAATCAAGTGGCGAAGCAGTAAAAAAATTCGTGTCATTGTTGCAAGACCGTTTTGTGGCAGGAGAAATTGACAAAGTCGATTTCTTGTATATGAATTTTAAGAGCGTGAGCCGTCAAGTAATTAAGTTAGAACAATTGCTTCCGGTCGTGCAAGAGTCATTTGTTGAGACCGGAGTTGCGGTTAAGACTCGCCCATACATTTTTGAACCTGACAAGTCAAGGATTTTCACATCGGTATTACCATTGTTCCTGCTTTCGGTCATGCAGGAAGTTTTTACCGAAAATCGGGCTTCTGAACAGGCTGCACGTGTTATGGCAATGCAAAGCGCCAATGACAATGCCAAGACTTTGCTTGAACAATTGCAGTTGGAATATAATAAACTACGCCAACAAAGTATCACAAATGAATTGCTTGATATTGTGGGCGGACAGATAAAGAATTAAAACAATAAACATAAACTAAGATTTATACATATCTATGGGTAGTGTAAAAGATTATTTTTCATCATTAGGTTCTGGTGTCGCCAGCCTTATAAAAGGTATGACGATTACCGGTAAAGAATTTGTTACACCTAAGATTACTGAAAAATATCCTGAAGATCGTGAGACAGTGAAAGTGCCGGAGCGCTTTCGTGCGGTGCTCACTCTTAAATATGACGAGGAAGGTCGTCATAAGTGTATTGCCTGCGGTATATGCCAACGTAATTGCCCAAATGGTACAATTACGATTACATCTAAAATGGTTGATACTCCCGATGGCAAGAAAAAACGTAAACTTGACAAGTATATTTATGACTTGGGAAGTTGTACATTCTGTCAGTTGTGTGTGACTTCATGTCCGCAAGACGCTCTCGATTTCTCAAATGATTTTGAGCAGGCAGTCTTCACGCGTGAAAAA
>CAZBUT010000174.1:0-4212 GCA_964495165.1 uncultured Muribaculaceae bacterium
GAAATTGGACGTTTGCACCCCAATAATATCAAAGGTATCTTGCAATTCGCAAATTCACGTAATATTTATCTAATCAATAGCTCTCCGACGTCATATAACCCCTATGATTACCGTTATACATATCTGTTGAATAAACAAGGGGTTAAAACAAGAGTTGAGAAGTTGTTGAAAAGGACAGAGTAATTAATTTTTTATGGCAATAAAAGTATCAATACAGGCATTATTGGCGGGGAAGCAAGTCGCCGGCTCAAAGTTAGGAGACAAATTGCTTGATGAACTGATGTCTGAGGGTTTGCTGTCGGTAGTTGTGCGTGGGTCGAAAAAGTCTTACCGTGCACAAAATGTTGATGCATTAAGAAGATTCTTTATTGATAAGGATGAACGCTATCGAATTTTAGATGTAGGTGCAACAGATTCACGTGCTTTAATGGCGGCAGAAACAGGAAACTCTAAATTGATTATGGTTCGTTCGTGCCCAGGTTTCCCTATAAATAGTTGCGAACCTATAGAATGTTTGTTGAATGGGAAATCGGTTTGTGTAAATCCTCCCGAAGGTAGTTTTATGTTTATAACTGATTGGGAGGAATTTGCGATACCAAAAGATGTTGTTGTGGTGGGGATAGAAAATATGGAAAACTTTAGGAGGATTCGCAAACAAAAAGTGTTTATGGAAGAATATTTGCAAGCACATGGGCTCTCAACGAAAGCGATATATGTTTCCCGTTATCCACAATCCACCGATCTTAGAAAATGGCTTTTGTCTATATCCAATCATTATCTACATTTTGGAGATTTTGATTTAGCTGGAATACATATATTCTTATCTGAGTTTCAAAAGTATTTAGGTTCTGAACGTTCATCTATTTTAATACCAAATGATATAGAATTGCGATTAAAGTCGGGGTCTGATAAACGATATGATGAGCAGTATGCCCGTTTTAAAGATCTTAAGTCGGAGAATCAAGATATTCAATGGCTGATAAATTGTATAAATCACAACCGGAAAGGATATGATCAGGAAGGATATATTGATCAGTAGTCCCTGACATTCCCTTATATTGAGGTGATTGATACTTTATTGGGGGATTTTTGCCAATATTCCGCAAATTCTTATTATTTTTGTGTGTTAATTTGGTATAGACTGTAGAAATGTCAGATAATCAGAATATATACAAGAATATTTTGCCGGAACCAACATTGCGTCGGTTGCCGTGGTATTTAGCTTATGTGAGCCTTTTGCGCTCTCAGAGTGTTGAATATGTTTCATCTACACAAATTTCCAAAGAATTGAATGTCGACGCATCTCAGATTGCAAAAGATCTGTCGTTTTTGAATATTAAAGGCAAAACACGCATCGGATATGAAGTCGCTTCACTTGAACATGAGTTGCAAGATTTCTTGGGGTTCAAAAAGAGCCATAATGCAGTAATGATAGGGGTCGGCAGTCTTGGCGCCGCGTTGATACAGGACTCGGGTTTGTCTAATTATGGCTTGAATATAGTTGCCGGATTTGACGTTAACCCCGATATTGTCGGCACTTCGATATGTAATGTGCCTATATATGACATTAGTGAACTAAGCCGGCGTCGCAAGGAATATGGCGCAGAGATAGGTGTTGTTGCCGTACCCGTCGACAAGGCACAGGAGGTGTCGGATCTTATGGTTGCATCCGGGATAAAGGCGTTGTGGAATTTCACGCCTGTGCGCATCAGAGCTGTTGAGGGTATAGTTATCCAAAATACATCGATATATTCTCATTTGGCTGTGATGTATAACCGTCTTGGTTCTCAAAAAGAACGCAAGTCATGAAAATAATGGCAGTAAAACCTGAGTTGGGAAATGCTCAAGCCGATAGAATAGGTGTTGAGATTGTTCCTGATTCGGCCATTTTAAAAGATGGCAAGCCGTTTTTTGTGCCTGATTTTGCCGGAAAATGGGAGTTTAGTGCCGGATTGGCATTCCGCATTTCGCGGTTGGGAAAAAATATTGCAGAGAAATTTGCCTCACGTTATTTTGATGCCGTAACATTGTGCATGAGAGTGGCTCCGATTGACATGACAGAGCAATGCCCCGGATCGGCGATAGTGACATCTTTTGATAATTCGGTGATACTTGGCGAGTGGCAACCGATAACTGAGTTGACCGGATATGAACTCAAAATTAACGAAGAGGTGTTGTCCGAGACATCGACTTCTGACATCGCGATAGAAAAGGCTGTAAGTGAACTCAGCCGGTATTTCACAATGAAAATAGGCGATATCGTGATACCGTTTACCCGCAGGTTGGCAATACCTGTTGAGATAGATACATTTGTTTCCGGCTCATTGAATGGTGTTAATGTGCTCGGCTTTAAAATAAAATAGATAAAATGAATATGCTTATTAACAGCAAACGATTATATTCAATATTGGCAACTGTCTTAGTGTCAATGACGTTCGGCTTTGTTGCTGACGCGTTTTCTCCTACATCATACGAAACAGAGTCAAAATTGTCAACAGGTCGCTGGGTTAAAATAAAAGTAACCGAGACCGGTATTCAGGAAATAACACATGAACAATTGGCTGCCATGGGATTTACCGAGCCTGAGAATGTGAGCGTATATGGATATGGCGGTGTATATCTTGGAAATGAGTTCAGTGTTTCACACCCGGGCGATCTTCCGGTACAGCCCGTATATCGTTTTGGTGACAAATTGTTGTTCTATGGAGAATCGGACTTGCGCGTCGATTTGGCCAAAGATGTTACGACCGCAACGATAAAACGTAATACATATTCCACGGCAGGGTATTATTTCCTGAGTGATATTACTCCCGGTGCATCAAAAGAGCCGACATTATTTTCGTATAATTCGTCGGCATCAGAAATACGCAAGTCCCACAGTTCGATACAATTAATAGAAGAAGAGGTTACATGTCCGGGCTTGGCCGGTGCGAGATTTTTAGGCCCTAATTTTAAATATACTCCAAATCAGGAACTTAAATTTATTGCAGTTGACCCCGATACGACAGAATTGGAAACAAATTCCGATGCGGTTATAACCGGCCGTCTCAGGTATTCGTGGACCGGAAAAGCAATAAAAGAAGTGTCTATTGCATTTGAAACCAACGATTTGTCAATTATAGAGGCGGTGAATCGCAAGGTGCCGGCGGTGTCATCGTCGTCTAAACTATATTACAATTATAAAGATGGCAGTATGGATATAGGATTAAAAACCAAGGGCGATTCCTCGTATGTTTTTAAACCTGTTATGACCTCAAATGCCACATTGGAGTTTGGCGCAATAGATTATGCGACATTTGCATACACAAGATATAACAATTTAAGAGATTTGGCGCAGTTGCGCATGGTTTTCAGCAGTGTCACCTCAAGTGTTGCATTTGCCCTGAGCGGAGCCAACGAGAATGTTAAGATTTGGAATGTGACATCTCCTGTAAATGTTTTTGGCTATCGCACTATGTATGATAGCGAGACCGGTGTAATGAAAGGCACTTTTGAAACCCGATATACTCCGTCAAACAACGGCCATGCCTATCTCATTGCTTTTGACCCCTCAAAACCGCAACACAAAGTTGAATATGCCGGAGAAGTGGCAAATCAGAATATACACTCCAATTCAAGCCCCGATATGCTTATAATCACGACCAAGACAATGCGCAAATATGCCGAGCAATTGGCTCAGGCTCATCGTGATTACCAAGGACACAAAGTGTATGTATATACTCAAGATGAAATATTTAACGAGTTTTCATCGGGAACACCTACGGCAATGGCCTATCGCCGTGCGGCAAAATTGTTCTTTGACCGCAACTCGTCACGATTCCGCTATCTGTTGCTGTATGGCGCCGGTTCGTTTGACAATCGCGGATTGACCTATGACATAGGCGACAAATTGTTGACATTTCAATGCGAGTCTTTGACGGAAGCCAACGACGAGTCTCGGTCATATTGTGCAGACTCCTATTTTGGCATGTTGCAAGATGACTATATCCATTCCACAATCTATTACGCAAATATGGATATAGCGGTAAGCCGTATTCCTGTTGAACGGGAAGACCACGCCGAGAGTGTGAACCGTAAGATTATAAATTATCTGAAAAATCCGCCGGTTAATGCCTCTATGAACCGTGCTTTGTTGATGTGTGATAACGGAGATAACAATGCCCACATGAAACAGGCTGAGCAGGTCGACAGCCTCATAAAAGCTGTTGCGCC
>CAZBUT010000175.1:0-4190 GCA_964495165.1 uncultured Muribaculaceae bacterium
AATTCATCTTTTACTGCATACATTGCATCAAATTTCACAAGCACAACGATCGGTTTTCCGGGAATATCCCAACGTCCGACTCTCACGGTCAGCCCTTCGGGCAACTTCGCCTGTGCTTTCCAATCTTTGAGCAACGTGCGCGATTCAACAAAAAAAGGTGATGGATTTTCTTCGCTCCACACATCGGGACCGATAAATATGGTTTTATCTTTGTTTTCCTTTTGTAAAGTTTTCGCCTTTGTTGACAGCACGGTATATATCCCGCCTATCTTATTACAAACCTCCCAACTTGTTTCAAACAGCAGGTCAATCTTTACTGTTGCTTTATCCATTTTGTAGATTTTCTATTTTGAAAATGCAAAGGTAATAATTTTTTTCGACATACAAAAGCCCCGCCTATAGCCCCAACTAATTACATGAAATGCAATCAATATCCTCATCAACAACAATGTATGCAATAAATAAATCAGATGTAGTATTCCATCATTTCGATAAGACCGGCACGCAATGCATATTTTGTGGCTTCATGCACGTTGTTTACTTCAATTTTACGAAATATGTTTTTCTTGTGTGTTATAATGGTGTGTATGCTTGATGTGCGTATTGCGGCAATTTCTTTTACACTCTTTCCTAAAGCGATGAGTTTAAGGATTTCGGTTTCTGCAACCGTAAGATTACTTTTATTGGGAGAAACAGATGGTTTTGCTACAAGCAGATTGGTAATTTGATGGCATATATATCTCTCATGTTCAACTGCACACTTAAGAGCCGAGACAATCTCTTCACGGGCTGATTCTTTAAGCAACAGACTTATAGATTCTTCAACCGATAATCTATAAATGAGGTTTTCACTCAACTCATGAGAAAATATTATCCAATGACTTGTCGGGAACCGCTTCTCAATAACGAGCAATTCATCAATGCTTGCGATATTAAATGTTGTATAATCAAGTATAACAATAGTTGTACCGCAACAACTTATCAATGCCGATATAAGTTCCTGTTTTGTTTTGACATCAATTATACTGCCGGTTGGCTCAATTGATGCAATATAATAATGCAAACCGGCTCTTGTAATATCTTGATTGTCGGCAATGATAAATGTTGTTGCAGTAGTCATGATTGATTGTAAGTTGTTCTTTACCTCTATTATAATGGATAATCTTCAAATGCATAAAGAACGGTTGACAAATATCTCTCGCCGGTATCAGGCAACAAAGCTACAATTGTTTTCCCTGCATTTTCTTCTTTTTTGGCCAATTGAATCGCCGCAAATAATGCAGCTCCGGATGATATTCCAACAAGCAATCCCTCGTTGCGAGCGAGCAAACGTGATGCAAATATCGCATCATTGTCCTTAACTCTGATTACATCATCGGCAATTGCTGCATTAAAGTTTTTCGGGACAAATCCGGCTCCAATACCTTGTATTTTGTGTGCACCCGCTTGTCCGCCGGACAATACAGGAGAGCTATCCGGTTCTACAGCATATGCTTTTATTGCGGGATTATGCTGTTTTAAACCCACGGCAGTTCCACTCAATGTGCCACCAGTTCCGACTCCGGCGACAAATATATCCACCTTTCCGTCGGTATCTCGCCATATCTCTTCGGCTGTAGTTTTGGTGTGTATTTCAGGATTTGCCTCATTCTCAAATTGCTGAGGTATTATCGAGCCGGGATATTGCTCTTTCAACTCATTTGCACGACGTATGGCACCTTTCATACCTTCACCTCCGGGAGTCAACACCAATGTAGCGCCAAGAGCTTTAAGCAAGTTTTGCCGTTCAACACTCATGGTTTCAGGCATTGTGAGTATGAGTTTATAACCTTTTACTGATGCGACCCATGCAAGTCCTATACCCGTATTGCCGCTTGTAGGTTCTATAATCACTGCTCCCGGTTTGAGTAACCCTTTGCGTTCTGCATCTTCAATCATTGCAAACGCAATACGATCTTTCACACTTCCTCCGGGATTAAAATATTCCAATTTCACAATGACCCTTGCTTTAAGGTTTTCTAACTTCGCGATGTTTTGCACCTCCAATAGAGGGGTATTACCAATGAGCGATGTCAAATTGTTATGAATGCGTGCCATATTAATATAAAATTTAAAGTTTACACAAAATTAAAGCACAAACAACAATTATACAATACCACGTTTGCGGTATAACCTGTAGAATCCAACAGCAAATGCAAAATTTGCGTAATTTTGCATTTGCTGTTGGACTCTACAAGGACAATATTGAATGACGCGATATTAAGAAAAGCGGGGAAATGTTTTTACGGGTGGGAAATTTGTATTAATTTTGTCGTTCCGTGCGCCGAAATCGGCATCAAAACGTATTAACGCATAGAAATGAGCAACTTAGGACCTCTAAGATTCAAACCATATTTTAAACCCGTTTTGTGGGGCGGCAATCGTATCGCTTCATTTAAGGGAATCCCACCTCATAACGAGCCTGTCGGTGAAAGTTGGGAAATATCCGGTCTTGAAGGATTTATTTCAATAGTTTCCGAAGGGCTGTATGCCGGGCAAGATATTGAAACATTATTGGAAAATCATGGCGACGATATTCTCGGGCGTAAGATCCACCGTATTTATGGCAGTAAATTTCCATTGCTTATAAAATTTATTGACGCGAGCAAAGACCTGTCTATACAAGTTCACCCCGACGACACTCTTGCCCGTGAAAGGCATGGCTGTTGGGGGAAAACCGAATTGTGGTATACTCTTGAACCTGAACCTGGAGCATATATATATTCCGGACTTCAATCAAGCATAACTCCGGAGCAATTGCAAAAGCACATTGAAGACAATACATTCAGCGATGTGCTTGCCAAGTTCACGCCTCGACGTGGTGATTTGTTTTACCTGCCTGCCGGTCGCATTCACAGCATTGGAGCGGGCAATCTGATTCTCGAAATACAACAAACATCGGACATCACCTACAGAGTATATGATTACAATCGCACCGACTTGAACGGGCACAAACGCGAACTGCACATCGATTTAGCTCTTGATGCCATTGACTTCCGTGTGCATGAGGATTATATGCGTCACATCGAGCCTCTCACAAACAGGGAAATCGTACTCAAGGAATGTCCATTCTTCACTGCAACACTCATTAATATCGACAGTCGGTTCAGATTGCAAGTTGCCCGTTACAACTCATTCCGCATTATCATTGCGACTCGCGGACATGGCGCTATCTGCGACAGTTTCGGAAACGAGACAACAATAAGGCAAGGAGAGACATTGCTTATTCCGGCTAACACCCATTGGGTCGACATCACTCCCCATAGTGATGACATGGAAATTGTCACGGCATATATACAATAGCGACAGCTATGCCTCTGATACACCTTTTCAATCCCGAAAATGACCTTGCACTTGCCCAAGGCAATAGGAATTATACGCCCCCACCAAACGCCATGGCTCTACACACAGCAGGAGCGACTCTACCTATGTGGTATGGCAACGACAACGATGTTTTCATCACCAATGACACCAATATCAAATGGATTGAACATACAAAACATGCATTAGGAATCAATATAGACATTTATGATCCGAGCAAACATAAAACAGGGTATTGGCCTGCGCCTTGGGGATGGTCGCATGATGCAGCAAGACAATTTGCAAAAGCAGGTGTTCCAGTTGAGAAGATTATGCCGACGGAACACATTGATAATTTGCGCATGTTGAGTCACCGCCGCACTACTATCAATGTAATAAAATCACTCAAAGAGACATTGCCATTTGAACTCCCCCCAACTCCGGCAGAAATTCATACTGCCGAGGATGTGATACACTATCGCAACAAACACAATGGCTGTTACATCAAAGCTCCGTGGTCAAGCAGCGGGCGCGGCGTGGCAGAAGTATCATCGATGCCCGATGCTGAATTGTGCCGCAGAGCCGAAGGTATTATTCACCGTCAAGGCTCGATTCTGTGTGAAGCGCCACTCGATAAAGTTGAAGATTTTGCCATGCTTTTTTACAGCGACGGCACATCGGTAAAATTTGTCGGCTACTCGGCTTTTTTCACAGAACATGGGGCTGCTTATACAGGCAACATCGTGACTTCTGATGATAATATCAGACGCAAGCTTGCAACCTATGTCAATCCCGATCATCTTGACATGGTTTCCGCTTCATTGGAAGATATATTGACGACGACACTGCTC
>CAZBUT010000176.1:0-4104 GCA_964495165.1 uncultured Muribaculaceae bacterium
ACAGTCGATTATTCAATTGGTATAGTCACAATAACCAACCAAAGTATCATCGATTCGGGACAAAGCATCAGCGTATCACTTGAAAACCAATCGATGTTCAGCACACAACGCAAAACCCTGCTCGGACTTGATTTGCAATATGCATTCAATAAAGATTTCAATATCGGTGCCACATTATTGCATTTCTCAGAAAAAGCGTTGACCGAAAAAGTTAATATCGGAGATGAAGTAATCAACAACTCAATGTGGGGGCTAAATCTATCCTACAACAATGATTTCATGTGGCTCACCAACTTGCTGAACAAGATACCGACTGTCAACGCTACTGCCCCGTCGAGAGTGAGCCTAACCGCCGAATTTGCCCAATTGGTTCCCAACCAACAGAAATCGGGTTCAAATCAAGGAAGTTCTTACGTCGACGACTTTGAATCGACTCAAACTGGTATAGACCTACGTTCGCCTTATTCATGGTTTTTGTCCTCAACACCGTATGATTCAGGTGCCGATGCAATGTTTCCTGAGGCGGCGTTATCAAACAATGCCGATTACGGCAAAAACCGAGCATTGATTGCCTGGTATTACATTGACCGCATGTTTACGCAGAAGAACTCAAGTCTCGCCCCCGGTTACATCAAAAGCGATTTAAAACAATTATCAAACCCTTACGTGCGAGAAGTCACATCGCGAGAAATTTTCCCCGGGCGTGAATTAAACTACGGCGAATCATCAACCATTCAAACACTCAATTTGTCATACTATCCCGAAGAACGTGGACCGTACAACCTTGATGCCATAAACATTGATGATCAAGGCAAATTATTATATCCCGAAAAACGCTGGGGCGGTATAATGAGAAAAATGGACAATACCAACTTTGAACAATCCAACATTGAATAT
This sequence comes from uncultured Muribaculaceae bacterium, assembly GCA_964495165.1. Lineage (GTDB taxonomy): Bacteria > Bacteroidota > Bacteroidia > Bacteroidales > Muribaculaceae > RGIG4079. The sequence goes on from CAZBUT010000176.1 coordinate 898, forward strand.
GTGCAATTTTGGTTGATGAATCCATTCTTGGACGAGGAGAATCCCAACACCGAAGGTGGAGATTTGTATATTAACTTTGGTGAGATGAGTGAAGACATTCTCAAAGACGGATTGAAATCTTACGAAAACGGGTTGCCTATCGATGGCGATGAACAATATTTGAAAAATACCGTTTGGGGACGTGTTTCATCACAAAACTCATTAACATACGCATTTGACAATAACAGTGGTTCTCGAAAATTGCAGGACGTGGGCTTTGACGGATTGCAAAATGACGACGAATTTGTTTACGACACCTACAAAAACTATCTTGACCAATTGCGTCAGAAACTACCTGCAACGACAATCGAAGCGATGCAAAATGACCAATTCTCGCCATTAAAAGACCCGGCAGGAGATAATTATCACTTCTTCCGAGGATATGATTATGACGAACAACGGTTATCAATCCTTGAGAGGTACAAGCATTACAATGGTGTAGAAGGCAACTCTCTATCTCCCGAAGATACCAATGAGCCTTTATACCAATCATCTCGCAGTGTGCCCGACGTCGAAGACATAAATCAAGACAACACTCTTAACGAATACGAACGCTATTTCCAATATCGCATCTCTATTCGTCCAGAGGACTTTGTTGTCGGCAAGAACTTTATCACAGACAAACAAGTATCAATGGTGCGTACCCGCGACGGAAAAGACACCGAAGTCGAATGGTATCAATTTAAAATTCCATTGAACGAATATGAGAAAATTGTCGGGTCAATAAATGACTTCTCTACAATAAGGTTTGCCCGCATGTTCATGACCGGGTTCAAAAAAGTAACTCACTTGAGGTTTGCGACATTGGAACTCGTGAGAGGCGAATGGCGTAGCTACGATTTCAATCTCAACAATCGAGGTGATGCACCTGCCGAAGGTCAACTTGACCTTTCAGTTGTAAATATCGAGGAAAACGCCGGACGTGAACCTGTCAACTATGTACTTCCTCCTGGAGTGTCACGCATCGTCGATCCCGGACAATCTCAAATCACACAGCTTAACGAGCAGTCTATGTCAATGAAAGTCGTGGGGCTTCAAGCAGGAGACGCGCGTGGAGTTTACCGCAATACATCTCTCGACCTGCGCAATTACAAGCGTATGCAAATGTGGGTTCACGCTGAAAAGCTCATTGATGATGTAACAAATCTGAAATCGGGAGAATTATCGGTATTCATTCGCTTAGGCTCTGATGTTAAAAACAATTTCTATGAATACGAAATTCCTCTGTCGCTGACTCCGGCCGGAAAATACAACACCTACCTGACATCTGACCGATATATCGTTTGGCCCGAATCCAACTATATGAACTTTAATCTGCAGAGTCTTGTAAACCTCAAAAAAGAAAGAAATGAGGCAAAACGCAAAGAGGACAGCACAGTAGGATTTGCAACATTATACACCGGACGTGACCCCGACAACGAACAAAACCGCATGGCAGTGTTGGGAAATCCATCACTTAGCGATGTCAGAGTCATACTTGTCGGAGTGCGTAATAATTCAAATGTAACAAAAGACGGTATCGTATGGCTCAATGAATTGAAAGTCACCGATTTTGACAACAGTGGAGGTTGGGCAGCCAAAGCAAATGCCAATCTTAGCATGTCGGATATTGCAACACTTAATTTCGGTTCACACATCGAGACTGCCGGTTTTGGCGGCGTTGATCAATCGCTTAATGACCGCCGTCTTGACGACTATGAGCAATATAACTTTGCTGTTCAAGCCGATCTTGGTCGTTTCCTTCCTGAAAAAGCAAAATTAAAGGCTCCCATATACTATTCAATCACCAAAGAGAAAACTTCTCCCAAATACAATCCGCTTGACCAGGACGTATTGCTCAAAGAAGCTGTCGACGAAGCCGATTCCAAACAAGAGAAAGACTCTATCAATGATTATGCTATTGAAAGATCTACCGTACAAAGTTTCAGTATCTCGGGACTGAAATTTGACGTGCAAAGCAAAAATCCGATGCCATGGGATCCGGCCAATTTCACTTTGAATTTCTCATTTAACAAACAGTCAAAAAACGATCCTACTACAGAATATGAATACACCAATGACTATCGCGGCAGTTTCCAATATTCATATACACCGTATGTAAAAGGGTTGAAACCATTTAGTTGGATTAATAGCAAAAACAAAAATCTCAAATTTTTAAAAGATTGGGAATTTAACTATTTGCCCAATTCCATCTCATTCCTCACAACAATGTCACGTTACTACTATGAGCAGCAAACGCGCAGTGAAGTAGACGTGATGTTCCAGCTACCGGTATCAGTAAGCAAAAACTTCTTATGGGATCGACAACTCGCCATTTCTTGGAACTTGACCAAGAGTCTCAGCCTATCGTTTAATTCAAACACATCTGCTCGCATTGAAGAACCGGTGGGAGCGGTAAACAAAAAATTATTCCCCGACAAATATCGTGAATGGAAAGATACTGTATGGCAAAGCATTTTGCACATGGGTACACCATATGCCTATAACCAAACTTTTGTTGCAAGCTACAAAGCTCCATTCAGCAAAATCCCTGTGCTTGATTTCCTCTCAGGCTCATTAAGCTATAACGCAACCTATAAGTGGGACAGAGGAGCCGATGTCGAAGGTCTTGATCTTGGCAACACAATCAGCAACCAAGCATCATGGAATGCAGAAGGTAGAGTTAATTTTGAGACATTCTATAATAAAATTCCATATCTTAAGGAGGTAAACAAACGTTTCTCAAATAAACGTCAGACGGCAAACAAAAAGAAAGCAAAGAAATTTGAACGTACATATAAACTGCTTGAAGACACGACTTTGACCATTAAACACAATTTACGCAATAAAAAGGTTAAAGTAACAGCTAAAACAACCGACGGAAAACCCGTTACCGTGAAGATGAAAGTTGTTGACGCTAATACAATCACAGTACTTAATCGTGGTTCGGAAAATGTTAAATTTACAATAATAGAGAATCTCGACGAAGAAAAAAACATTTGGAAAGAAATCAGAGACTACTCTGTGAGATTTGTAATGATGCCACGTAGTCTGTCGGTGAGATATCGCAATACCAAAACGATGTCAATACCACTATTCTCCCCTGAAATAGGCAATGTATTCGGCCAAAGCAATAGTTATGGTCCAATGGCTCCGGGCCTTGACTTTGCATTTGGTTTCATTGATGAA
>CAZBUT010000177.1:0-4088 GCA_964495165.1 uncultured Muribaculaceae bacterium
TTTCCTGATATGCGCCTACAAGGAATACTCCTAAATAATAGTGTTCACCTGATTTAAGCGAGTGTACAGGCAGTGCCGATGCTGTGCCTTGGTGAGATATGAAGTTGGCGATTTTGCCGTCGGAGTCACAAGTCATGTCTTGCAGGGTCGCGGTGTGGTCAGGTTTCTCGTCCAATCGAGAGATAGGCATAATCGGGAATACTTGATCCACTGCCCATGAGTCGGGCAATGATTGGAATAGAGAGAAGTTGCAGAAGTATTTGTCGGGAATCATTTTTGCGATTTTACGCAATTCCTCGGGCGGGTGTTTCATGGATGCCGCCATTTCTCCTACTTCTCGTGCTATTGACCAGAATAGTTTTTCGATTTGAGCGCGAGTACGCAGATCAAGCAGTCCAAGGCTGAACATATCGAGCGCTTCCTCGCGTATTTGTAATGCATCGTGCCAGCTCTCGAAGAGTCGAGGCTGATTGAGTTTGTCCCAAATATCGTAAAGTTCTCTTGCGAGTTCATGGGCATTGGGATCGAGATCCTCTTTTTCATTCCAAAATGGGAGAGTGGTGCGTTCCAAAACCTCAAAAATAAGGATTGAATGGTGTGCGGTTAACGAGCGTCCACTTTCTGTGATAATATTTGGTTGTTTAAGATTATTCTTTACGCAGGCATCAACAAGAGCAGAAACCGAGTCGTTGGCATATTCCTGTATAGAGTAGTTCATGCTACTCTCGCTTGCTGAACTGCGAGTGCCATCGTAATCGACACCCAATCCACCGCCAATGTCAACAAAATCAATGTTGAATCCCATTTTTGTGAGTTGCACGTAAAATTGAGTTGCTTCGCGCAATGCGTTTTTGATGCGGCGTATTTTTGTGATTTGGCTGCCGATGTGAAAATGTATCAATCGCAGGCATTCTGTCATTTTGTTCTTTACGAGGAAATCAAGGGCATCAAGCAACTCACTTGAGTTAAGTCCGAATTTTGATTGGTCTCCACCTGACTCTTCCCATTTGCCTGAGCCTGAGCTTGAAATCTTGATGCGTATTCCTACATTGGGTGTGATTTTAAGCCGTTTAGCAATCTCGACGATGAGGCGCAGCTCGTTTAACTTTTCGGCAACGAGGAAAATGCGGCGTCCCATTTTTTGAGCGAGTAGAGCCAGCTCAATATAGTTTTCGTCTTTATATCCATTGCATATTATCAACGCATTCTCGGCTATATTGGTCGCCAATACGGCATGAAGCTCTGGTTTGGATCCGGCTTCAAGTCCTATGTTGAATTTCTTGCCATGAGTCACGATTTCTTCTACAACCGGTTTCATTTGATTTACCTTGATCGGGTAGATAATGAAATTTTTGGCTTGATAGTTGTATTCTTCTGCCGCTTGTTTGAAGCAACGGGAAATTTTCTCAATGCGGTTGTCGAGAATGTCGGGAAAGCGCAAAAGTACCGGCGAAGTGATGTCTCTGACCTGAAGTTCGTCCATGATTTCTTTTAAATCAACAGACGCATAATTTTCACGTGGAGTCACAGCAACGTGCCCTTTGTTATTGATAGAGAAGTATTTTAAACCCCATCCGTTTATGTTGTACAGCTCTGCACTGTCGTCAATACGCCATTTTCTCATCAGCTTGAAAATTGAGTTTTTTAGAGTTAATACTGTTTTGCGTTTTTATGAAATTGACGACAAATGTAGTCATAATTCCTCATTTTTTCAGCCAAATAAAAGAAAAATCTATCTACAAGTTTATCTGTATGGATTATTTGTGCTATTGTCAATGAAATTTTTGCTAACTTTGTGGCATAATAAAAATCAAAACAGTTTCTATAAAATAAAACATTATGAACAAAAAATTAGGTTTCGCCCTTGTTTTGGGTGGCGCGTTGGTGCTTTCTTCTTGTGGTAAGAAGCTAAATCCTTTTGCTGCCGATTATTTTTCAGTAAATCCGTCTCCTCTTGAAGTTGTCGGAGACAAAGTGCCGGCTACAGTGACCGGAAAAATCCCTGCTAAATTTTTCTTGAAAAATGCAGAAGTTAAAGTAACACCTTATTTGGAATATAACGGTACTGAGACAGCGGGACAGTCCTATGTGTTCCAAGGTGAAAAAGTGAGAGGAAACAATCAAGTGATTAATTATGAATATGGGGGTACAGTTACCATCCCCGTAATGTACGGCTATGTTCCTGAAATGGCTCAAAGCGAGTTGACTCTTGCATTTGAGGTTACACAAGGTGGCAAACAATATGTGCTTCCGAGAGTAAAAGTAGCCGAGGGTGTTGTCGCTACAGCCACTCTTGCCGATGCTGGAACAGTTACACCTGCTATTGCTCCCGATAAGTTCCAGCGCATCATAAATGAAAAATATGCCGCAGAAATAAAATTCTTGATTAATCAAGCCGATATACGTAAAGGTGAATTGGCTAAGGACGAGATGAATGCTCTTCATGCTAAGATCGCCGAAGCTAACGAAGATGAAAATCTTGAGATTGAAGAGGTTAATATCTCTTCGTATGCTTCTCCTGAGGGTGGACTTGATCTAAACACCAAACTTGCGGAAAAACGTGAGACAAATACTTCAAAATATTTGAAAAACAAGTTCAAAAAAGATAAAATCACTGAGTTTGGTGAACTCACCGCTCAATTTACAGCTGAAGACTGGGAAGGTTTCCAACGTCTTGTGTCAGAAAGTAATATCCAAGACAAAGAACTTATCTTGAGTGTGCTCTCAATGTATAAAGATCCCGAAGAACGTGAACGCGAAATACGAAATTTGTCTTCTGTATTTGATCAACTCGCCGATGAGATCCTTCCTCAGTTGCGTTATTCTCGCATAACAGCTTCAATAAATGTGATTGGTAAGAGCGATGAAGAAATTCAACAATTGTTTGAGGTAAATCCCAAAAACCTCTCGGTAGATGAAATCCTTTATTGTGCGACTTTGACAGATGATAATGAGCAAAAACTCCGCATCTACGACAAAGCGGCAGAGCTTTATCCCAATGATTACCGTACATTCAATAATGTTGGTGTTTGCCAATATATAGATGAAGATTATGATGCAGCAAAGATGAATTTTGCTCATGCAGCACGCCTTTCTTCAACAAGTGCAGAGGCACAAATGAACCTTGGTCTTGTAGACATGATTAACAAAGACTATAAAGATGCAGGACAGAAATTTGGTGCGGCTGCCGGTCTTGAAGAACTTGACGAAGCAATGGCTACATACTATTTGTTGCAAGGTGATGTTAACAATGCTGTTAAAGCATTTGGAGACAGCAAGTCAAACAATGCAGCACTTGCTCATATCTTGAATAAGGATTACAGCAAGGCAAAATCGACTCTTTCAGCAATCAATAACCCTGATGCCACAACATATTATTTGATGGCAGTGCTTGGTGCTCGTACAAACAATGAGCAAATGGTATATACAAATGTGCGTCAGGCTGCAAAACTTGATAAAGCAATGGGAGAACGTGCTTTGAAAGACCTTGAATTTTCAAAGTTTAACTTGTCATCAGTTGTAACTCTGTAATCATGAAGAGGGTGATTGTAATTGCCGGAGTGGCATTGGCGTTGGTTGCGTGTGGTTCTAAAAATACGACCGATGGAGCTACGCAACAAGAGCCGGTAGCAGAGCATTCCCATGAAGAGTGCGACCATCATGATCACGTTGTTACGGTCGTCGGGATAGCACAGCAGGGAGATGCAGCCTCGGGACAGATTTCTGTGGTTAAGTTAGACGGTGGAGATACGGTGCAATTTGATTATACATCGTCAAATCCCGATAAAATTGCAGCATGGGAAGCCGGTGATACTGTGACAGTGTTTATTGATCATCACCATCACGGAGATCATCACCATGATTCAATCACTGCGATAAAAATCGGTAATCATGTTTGCGTTGCACATGATCATGACCACGGTCACGACCATGCGCATGGGCACAATGAAGATTGTGAACATAATCATTAAGGGAACTTCTATAAATTCCCGCAATGTTAAATTTAAACCAGAGCATCAAAGATGTTTGTGTCCTTAAAGTTTTTTCTTGGATTCTTTCAGCCTTTATTTCAAACACATAGCTCGCTA
>CAZBUT010000178.1:0-4075 GCA_964495165.1 uncultured Muribaculaceae bacterium
CTCAATTGCTCTATCTCGACTCAGCCGATCCCGGCAAAGATGTCTCTATATATATTAATTCACCCGGAGGATCGGTGTATGCAGGACTTGGAATTTACGACACAATGCAATATATCTCAAGCGATGTCACAACAATATGCACCGGAATGGCCGCATCTATGGCAGCCGTTTTATTGGTGTCCGGAGCAAAAGGCAAACGCTTTGCATTAAAACATTCACGCGTCATGATTCACCAGCCAATGGGTGGTGCGCAAGGACAAGCCTCCGACATTGAAATAACAGCAAGAGAAATACAAAAACTAAAAAAAGAATTATATACAATTATATCCGACCACTCGGGTGTAGCTTATGACAAAGTAGAGAAAGACTCCGATCGTGACTATTGGATGACAGCCGAAGAGGCTAAACTATATGGCATGATAGACGAAGTTCTCTTAAAAGCAAAACATTAACCAAATCCGACAAGATGGCTAAAAAACAGCAAATAAAGTGCTCCTTCTGTGGTAGACCGGCCGACATGAGTGAAGTTCTCGTGCCATCGGCTATAGGAGAAACATATATATGCGCTGAATGCATCGACCAAATTCATGACATGCTAAAAGAGTATCGCCATGAAAACAAGCCCAAAAGCAACGAGAGCGATATTGATTTGACATCAATTCCCAAACCAAAAGAAATAAATGACTTCTTGAACCAATACGTCATAGGACAAGATGATGCAAAAAAATATCTTTCTGTTGCTGTTTATAACCACTATAAACGTTTGGCTCAAGACAAAGGAGATGACGTTGACATCGAAAAAAGCAACATTATAATTGTTGGACCGACAGGTACAGGCAAAACATTACTGGCAAAAACAATAGCACGTTTTTTAGATGTGCCGTTTACGATTGTTGATGCAACAGTATTGACCCAAGCCGGTTATGTAGGTGAAGACATCGAAAGTCTGCTTACAAGACTGTTGCAAGTTGCCGATTACAATGTAGAGAAGGCCGAAAAAGGCATTGTTTTCATTGACGAAATAGACAAGATAGCCCGCAAAGGCGACAATCCGTCCATAACCAGAGATGTGAGCGGTGAAGGAGTTCAACAAGGACTGCTAAAATTGCTTGAAGGTTCAATTGTCAACGTTCCGCCACAAGGAGGACGCAAGCATCCTGAGCAAAAAATGATTCAGGTTAACACAAAAAACATATTATTCATATGTGGCGGTGCATTTGACGGCATAGAACGTAAAATCGCACAAAGACTCAACACCCATGTTGTCGGATATTCAACCGATGTGGCACGTAAAAATATACAGCGCGATAATTTCCTCAAATATGTGTCACCTCAAGATTTAAAGGCATTCGGATTAATACCTGAAATAATAGGTCGTCTGCCCATCTTGACTAATCTTGCACCACTTGACCGAAATGACTTGCGACGCATATTAACAGAGCCTAACAATGCGATTATCAAGCAATACAAGAAATTGTTTGACATGGATAATGTAAAATTGACCTTTGCCGAAGACACGCTTGATCTTATTGTAGACAAAGCTATCGAGTATAAATTAGGTGCGCGAGGTTTACGTTCAATAGTAGAATCAATAATGATTGATGCTATGTATGATGTGCCTTCAAGTAAAATAAAGAAATTTGAAGTGACAAAAGATTACGCAATGGAGAAACTCATTGCAGCAAATTTTGAAATAATATCACAACAGAACAATTAGAAAAATAATCAATTCAAAGTATAGCGAGAAAGTTCAATTATTTACAACTAATTCTATAAGCAATGGTAACAAAGACAGCACTTATAGAGGAGCTAAAAAAGCACTTCGGATTTGACACTTTCAAAGGCAACCAAGAGTCTATAATGACCAGTTTGTTGGAAGGGCATGACACCTTTGTGCTTATGCCTACAGGAGGCGGCAAATCACTCTGCTACCAGTTACCAGCATTGCTTATGACGGGAACCGCAATAGTTATATCTCCATTGATCGCTCTGATGAAAAATCAGGTAGATGCTATGCGCCATTTCAGCGAAAACGACAGCATTGCTCATTTCCTGAACTCATCATTAAATAAAGCGGCCATAGATCAAGTGAAACAAGATATTGTTTCAGGTAAAACCAAATTGCTATATGTTGCTCCCGAGTCTTTAACAAAAGAAGATAATATTGAATTTTTAAAAACAGTTCCAATTTCCTTTTACGCTGTAGATGAAGCTCATTGCATTTCTGAATGGGGGCACGATTTCCGCCCTGAATACAGGCGCATTCGCCCTATTATCAATGAGATTGGATCTCGTCCGGTAATTGCATTAACAGCTACGGCTACCCCGAAAGTGCAACATGACATACAAAAAAACCTTGGAATGCAAAATGCCGAAGTGTTCAAATCTTCATTCAACAGAGATAACCTATATTACGAAGTTCGTCAGAAAACAGGAAATATAGACAAGGAAATCATAAAATTCATCAAAAACAATGAGGGGAAATCAGGCATAATATATTGCTTGAGCAGAAAAAAAGTAGAGGAACTCGCCGAAATGTTGCGGGTCAACGAAATAAAAGCATTGGCTTACCATGCAGGAATGGATAGCGCTACACGTTCGGCCAATCAAGATGCATTTATACTTGAGCAAGTTGACGTGATTGTTGCGACAATCGCATTTGGCATGGGTATTGATAAGCCAGATGTGAGATTTGTGATTCACTATGATATGCCGAAGTCTCTTGAAGGTTACTATCAAGAAACCGGAAGAGCCGGACGCGATGGCGGAGAAGGTCAATGTATCACCTTTTATGCCAATAAAGACTTGCTGAAAATGGAAAAATTCATGCAAGGAAAACCTCTTGCTGAGCAAGAGATAGGAAAACAATTACTACTTGAGACTGCCTCTTATGCCGAATCAAGTGTGTGTCGACGCAAATCTTTGCTTTATTATTTTGGCGAAGAATACCCCCACAATAACTGCGGGAACTGTGACAATTGTTTAAATCCCAAGAAGAAAGTGGAAGCAAAAGATGATTTGTGTGCAGTAATAGAAACTATTACTGCTTTAAAAGAAAAATTCAAAGCCGATCACGTCATCGACGTTATGCTCGGCAAATCTACAAATGATATAAAATCATATCGCCAAGACGAGCTTGAAGTTTTTGGCTGTGAAGAAGGCAATGACGAGCGGAAACTAAACGCAATAATAAGGCAAGCCATTATTGCCGGTTATCTTGACCGCGACATTGAGAATTTCGGAATACTTAAAGTTACGCCCAAAGGTAATACTTTCCTGAAGAAGCCTCAGTCGTTCAAAATAGTAGAAGATAAGGATTTTGACGAAGAAGACGAGGATGTTGCAGTAAAAAGCGGAGCTTCATGCGCTGCCGATCCGGAACTCTACTCGATATTGAAAGACCTTCGCAAAAAAATTGCAAAAAAACTGGAGTTACCTCCATACGTTATATTCCAAGATCCCTCTCTTGAAGCAATGGCAACAACCTATCCTATAAATATGGAAGAATTGCAAAACATAACAGGTGTAGGAGCCGGAAAAGCCAAACGCTATGGTGAAGAGTTTATAAAAGTCATTAAAGCTCATGTCGAAGAAAATGAAATTGAGCGTCCCGAAGACTTAAGAGTGCGTAGCGTCGCAAATAAAAGCAAATTAAAAATCTCAATAATACAAGCTATCGACCGCAAAATCGCATTAGACGAACTTGCAATTTCAAAAGGTCTTGAATTTGGAGAATTGCTTGATGAAATTGAAGCCATTGTTTATTCCGGGACTAAAATAAATATCGGATATTTCATTGAAGATGTTATGGACGAAGACCACCAAGATGATATATTTGAGTATTTCAAAGAAAGTGAAAGCGATGACCTCGAAGATGCTATCAGTGAATTAGGCAGAGAATATACCGAAGAAGATATAAGGCTTGTACGAATCAAATTCCTATCAGAACTTGGAAATTAAAAACCTAAAAACCAAGCCATAAAATTATTCGGCATAGAGAAACTGGGAATGATAGACCTATTTTAACGTGAGTTCGATGAAAATAATCAAAAGAGAGTCAGTTGGTTATCAATAA
>CAZBUT010000179.1:0-4049 GCA_964495165.1 uncultured Muribaculaceae bacterium
AACTACACCAAGGCATCTTATTACAAGACCGTGCGTGACCTGTTGGGCGGAGAATTCTGGCTTGATGTTGACAAATATTCAGAACGTGATTTCCCCGACCAGCCGGCAATGCTTCAGAACGACTTGAACAATCCCAATCGCCGAGTAGGAAAAGGAGACCGTTTTGGCTATGACTATGATATTAATGCCATTCAAGCAACAGCTTGGTTGCAAAACACAATCAACACATCACATTGGGACGTGAATTACGGATTGAACGTAAGCTATACCCAGTTTGCCCGCGACGGAAAGATGCGCAACGGACGCGCACCATTGAACTCATACGGCAAGGGAGAAACACACCGTTTTGACAATGCCGGGTTGAAAGCCGGAGCGACATATAAACTTGACGGACGAAATTATTTTACCGTAAATGCTTTGTATGAAACCCGCGCCCCGCTTTTTGAATATGCCTATATCTCACCGCGTATCAAAGATGTAACAATTACCGGACTCTCAAACGAGCGCATACTATCGGGCGACATCGGCTACACATGGAATTATCGCCGTTTCCGAGGCAGTATCACCGGATTCTGGACAGAAATGTATGACCAAACAGAGCGCACATCATTTTATGATGAACAGTTTGGCACATTCTTGAATTATGCAATCACCGGTATACATAAGTCGCATAAAGGAGTTGAAGTGGGTGTCGCATATAAGATTACCCCTTCGCTCACAGCTTCTTTTGCCGGAACATATTCACGTTACCAATACAAAAACAACCCCACAGCTACTCGTTCATACGAAAACGGAATTGCTCCCGACTCGGTGAGTACGTTGTATTACAAAAATGTATTTGTAAGTGGCACACCTCAAACTGCATTTAACGTAGGTCTTGACTGGGCTGCCCCGGGTATGTGGTTCTTTAATATTAATGCAAGTTGGATGGGTGATGCATACGTGAGCGCGGCTCCTGCACGCCATGAAGAGTTGTACAACTTATGGCAGAAATTTGACAACGAGCAAGATCTTAAAGCCAAGGTCGAAGAAATTGCCGAACAACAGAAACTGAATGACGCATTTGTGCTTAATGCCTCTGTGGGCAAAGTTGTATATATCAACCGCAAGGTTTCTCTTAATGTGAATGTGAGTGTGAACAATGTGCTGAACAACCGCAAAATACAGACCTATGGTTATCAACAGCATCGATTGGACAGCCAAAACTATGATATTTCAAAATATCCCAATAAATATTCATACGCACAGGGAATTAAGGCGTTTGTAAACGTAGGAGTGAAATTCTGATAACTAAATTTTTAAGCAAATGAAAATAACAAAATCATATATAGCTTCAGTGTTGTTGCTCTCAGGAGTATTTGCCGCATGTGATGACGACATGGAGCTTCCTCCGGCATATATACCGCAGGCAACACTTACAGCCAATACGACTATTGCCGACCTGAAGGCCGAATATTGGCAGGACGCGGCAAACTATGTAACCCAAGTTGGCACAACCGCTGACGGAAAACACGTTGTTGTAAGCGGAAGAATCATAAGCAACGACGAGGCCGGTAATATTTACAAAAGCCTCGTTATTCAAGATGCTACCGGAGCTTTGGCCTTCTCGATAAATCAAGGCGACCTGTATGAAGACGGCTACCGTGTCGGACAAGAAATTGTAGTCGATTTGACCGGAGGATATATCGGAAAATACAGCGGATTGCAACAAGCCGGCTCCCCGGGAGAGTATAACGGTACACCGCAAGCCGACCGCATGACTTATGAAGAATTTCAGGCAATGGCGCAATTTAACGGAATGCCTGACGTGTCGGCAATCGACACCCTGACAACAACCCTTGATGTGCTTGATGCCGCCAAGAAATCGTCGGCCGAGCTGCAAAAATATCAAAGCCGGTTGATAAGACTCGATGAGGTGAGCTTTGCCGAAGGCGGAATCGCAACATTTGCCGATGCCTCGGGTACAACCAACCGCACATTGTTTGACAAAAACGGAAATTCTATAATAGTCCGCAACAGCAATTATTCAACATTTGCATCAGACAAATTGCCGGCTGGAACAGGCTCGGTGGTGGGTATTCTCAGTTATTTCAGTTCAGCCGGCTGGCAGTTGTTGCTACGCTCGGCCGATGATTGCATCGGGTTTACCGGCGAATCAGTGACTCCCGAAACTCCAACCGTAGAAGCCAATACCACAATTGCCGATTTAAAGGCGGCATATTGGGACGATGCCACAAACTACCTCAAAACCGTAGGCACAACCGATAGCGGCGATGATATAGTGATCAAAGGACGGGTAATAAGTTCAGACGAGACAGGCAATATTTACAAGACTCTGTACATACAGGACGAGACTGCCGCATTGTCAATATCGTTGGATAACAATAAGATATATCAGACTTACCAACTTGGGCAGGAAATTGCGATTAATATGACCGGCGCATTTATCGGTAAATATGCCGGTTTGCAGCAAATGGGTGCGGAGAGCGAATACAACGGAACACCTCAAACCGGACGCCTTGAGCCGGCAGTGTTTAACGCCCGCGTCACTATGATAGGCGATGCCGATGCATCAAAAGTTAATGCCATAACCACTACTATCGATGTGATTAATGCCGCAACCACCGCCGAAGGTTTGAGGACTTGGCAAAACCAATTGGTGAAACTCGAAAAAGTATATTTCGTAGATGGCGGCACAAAACCCTATTCGGAAGAATCGGCAACAACCAACCGCACGGTTAAAGACGCATCAGGTAATGAAATCATTGTCCGTAACAGCAATTACGCGACATTTAAAAATGAGATTCTGCCTAAAGGAAATGGCACGATTGTCGGTGTGCTCGGATATTTTAACGGGAAATGGTAACTATATCTCAGAGATACAAATGATTGTAGCGGATTTTCCAATTAATGACAAATAAAACAAATCATGAATATGAGACAAATAAAATATTATATAGGATCGATGCTGTTGGCTATGGTCGCCATGACTGCTTGTCAGGACGATTTTGACAATCCGGGATTGGCTACTCCTGAAGCGACAATTTCAGCCAACACCTCAATTCTCGATCTGAAAACAAAGTATTGGAATTTTGATGACGAGAATTACACCGATGATGTGGTCGAAACCCAAGATCACCTCAATTATATTGCCAAGATAGGTGTCAATGACAAGGGAGAACGCATTGTCATAAGCGGACGTGTAGTAAGCTCCGACCGCTCGGGTAATATTTATAAAAATCTTGTGATTCAAGATGCAACTGCAGCTATTGCACTCTCAATAAATCAAAGCGGATTGTATAACAATTACCGTATCGGACAAGAGGTTGTGATAGACGCGACCGATATGTTTATCGGCAAATACAACGGCCTGGAGCAGTTGGGTTATCCCGATTATTCAGAACAATATGGCTGGCAAGCATCTTTCATGCCGTTTGCGCTCTTTTTGGAACATTCTCAGTTAAACGGTCTTCCCGATGAAGCATTGGTCGATACCGTAACGGTGTCGATTCCCGAAGTGAAAGCTGCCGAAGCGACATCAGAAGGATTGATTAAATGGCAGAGCCGATTGGTGAGACTCAACAACGTGCGTTTTGAAGAAGGCGACGGCTCGTTGTGCTATACCGACGGTAGCGAGATAAACAGCAACCGCACTCTTTATGACGAGAATGGCAATAGCATCACAGTGCGCAACAGCGGTTACGCATCTTTCTGGAGCGATAAATTACCGGCCGGATATGGCGATGTTGTGGGCATTTTGAGTTATTATTACAGCAGCAGTTCCTCAGGTTGGCAAATATTGCTCCGCTCGACCGACGATTGTATGAACTTTGGCAATCCCACAATCGAGCCGGGCAAAGAGGATAATCCATATACTGTGCCGCAAGTTATAGCCAAAGAAGAAGCCGGCGCTTCGGCATCGGGCTGGGTGACAGGATATATCGTCGGCGCTGTTGCTCCCGAGGTTGAAACAGTTACGTCTAATGACGATATAGAGTGGGGAGCACCTACAGTGCTTAAAAACACGCTTGTCATAGCTCCTGCAGCTG
>CAZBUT010000180.1:0-4045 GCA_964495165.1 uncultured Muribaculaceae bacterium
GTCTTCGCGTGATGATCGTCCGCGTAACATTGACGGGTGTGTGAAAATTTTCCCTGTGTCAAGCAGAAGTCAAATACAGCCGCGTTATTTGTGATGAGATATTTGAGTGTGATCATATTATTTGCGATCGTAACATCATTGTATGGAACTAATTCAGATCGTACTACACGTTCCAGACTTAGAGTGAAGCCTGTTGAGGATGCCGCTGTGGCAGATACGGAAAACCGGTATGATACAATCGCTCCCGATTCGCAAAAAATTATTGTCGCCGGATATGACAAACCATTAACATCGCGTAAAGAGACGTTTTTTGTTACAAACGGTTATGATAGAGCAATAGCCGCGTTGGAAATTGAATTGAAATATTATGATATGTCGGGACGGCAATTGCATTCTGCCAACCGGTGGATTTCATGTGATGTGCCACAAGGAGAGACACGACAATTGAATATCCCGTCATGGGACAAGCAGCTTAGTTTTTATTTCTATCAGAGTGTGAAACCTCGCCGTCAGGCTACACCATATAAAGTCTCATGTCGGGTGTTAAAATGCGTTTTTCTCACCTTGGAT
Source organism: uncultured Muribaculaceae bacterium (assembly GCA_964495165.1). Lineage (GTDB taxonomy): Bacteria > Bacteroidota > Bacteroidia > Bacteroidales > Muribaculaceae > RGIG4079. Next base: position 571 of record CAZBUT010000180.1, read on the forward strand.
AGCGTTGAGGACAGTGCGGACAATAATCTTTAGGTCGAGCAAGAAAGTCCAATTCTCAATATACCATACGTCGTATTCCACTCGTTTTTCCATTTGCCACAGTTCTTCAGTCAAACCTCTGTAACCATTGACTTGTGCCCAACCGGTAATGCCCGGTTTTATGGCATGTCTCACCATGTATTTGTCAATGAGTTTACTGTAATCCTCGGTGTGTTTAAGCATGTGGGGGCGTGGACCTACGATTGACATGTCGCCAAGAAAGACGTTGATGAATTGAGGCAACTCGTCAATACTTGTTTTGCGCATGAAATCGCCTATTTTTGTCTTGCGTGGATCGTCTTTCAGTGCTTGCTTTTTATCACTGTCGGCATTTACTTTCATCGTGCGGAATTTAAGACAGTAGAAATTCCGTCCGAGATAGCCGGTGCGTATTTGTTTGAAAAATACCGGTCCGGGTGAAGACAATTTTATGGCAATTGCCACCGGAATAAAAACTATAGGAGAGAAAATGAGTACAACCGAAGAGAAGGCAATATCAAATGTGCGTTTCAGAAATTTATTAATGTTGCGTTTAAGCGGATTGCTGCGCAGTGTCAATACAGGCACTTGTCCTATATTATTCATGTCAAACCGACGATTGATATATCGGTTTAATTGTGGCACATAATAAAATTGTATGACGTTGTTATCAGCGATTTTTATTACTGAACGCAATTCTGTTTCTTTTTCGCCTGAAATGGCATAATATATCTCATCGATGCTTTTTTCTTTGACAAAATTTTCTATCAGTTCAAAACCTCCTATATAGTTGCCTTTGAAATTTTGGGAAGGAGTGTCATCAAAAAAACCTACAACCTGGTAGCCATATCCGGCTTCAGATTCCAATTCTTCTTGCAAGCGTTGGGCTGTAGCGTTGGTGCCGATGATTATAATGCGTACAAAATTACGCCCGTTGCGTCTGACTCGTTTGAGCATGTGACGCGCAACGCTCCACCACAGAGAGAATGCAACAGCGAGCAACCCATAGAAAAACAGCATTGTCTTTACCGGTATGTGCGCAATTTTAAGCATAAATAGCAGAAACAGAAATGTTGCCGCGTGTATTCCTAACATTTGTAGCAGTCGCCTGACAATGTGATCCATAAATATGGCTCTTTGTTTATGTATATTGCGTATTAACAGTGCTGCCGGAATAAAAGAAACATTTGTCAAGAATAAAGTTATGCGTGCATGTTCCCTTATCATCTCAGGAGATATGAGACAAGTGATTACAAAAACGATATTAAGGACTACAAAGTCAGATGAGGTAAGAATTGGTTGTATATATCGTCCGTATTTTCCTTTGAATCTAAAGGTTGTCATTATACTTGAATAAAGATAAAAACAGTATCAGTCCAATATTTAAGTGTTTTATGGCATTAAGCGACGGGCGGAATCATGCTTCCGCCACATCGCGATTTTATCAAAGATTTGTGCCGTGTTTAAAACACGGTCGTTTATTACAACTTGCTGTCGATGACTTCTATTTTTTTCTCAAGAACAGCTATTTCATCTTTTATTCGTTGCATCTTAAGTTCCATTTCAAGGAACAAAGAGTCGCCGGATTTGGATTTAGAGTTGAAGAAGCCGATGTTGTTTTCGTATGTACGCAACTCGTTACGTTTTTGCTCATATATGCGCATCAAGCGTTCACGTTCACGGTACAACTTGTTTTCGTCTCCGCTCATTTCGTTTATTGAATTCTCAAAGTTGGCAAGGTGGGCTTTTGCCTCTTTGATGTCAAAGCGGTCATAAACTTCGTTTACGGCCTTGCGATATGCTTCATATACTTTGTCTTTGTCGCGGAATGGCACATGCCCTATTTGTTGCCATTGTGCCATGAGGTCTTTTACCTGTTTTATTGCAACGTCTCGTGTCGATTCGGGGTCTATGGCTTTTAGCGCGTCAATGATTTCATTTTTTGCTTTGAGGTTGGCTTGCTCGGCTTTGCGAGTTCCGGAAGTGCTTTTTTTCTTCTGTTCAAAGAAGTAGTCACATGCCGCAAGGAAACGCTGCCACACCGCATCGCTGTGTTTCTTTGATGCCGATCCGATTGTTTTCCACTCTTTCTGTAATGCTACAAGTTCGTCGGTTGTCTTTTTCCAGTCGGTGCTGTCTTTTAACGCTTCAGCGCGTTCACACAAGGCTGTTTTCTTTTCAAGATTGGTGCTGAGTTCATCTTTCATGCGTTTGAAATACTCGGCTTTCATTGCAAAGAATTTGTCGCAAGTTTCGCGGAAACGAGCAAACAGGGCATTATTCATTTTCTTGGACGCAAATCCGAGTTTTTTCCAATCTTCTTGAGCCGCGATAATGGTTTTTGTCATTTCGTCCCAAGCAGCATAAGTCGAGAGCGAATTAAAATCAAGGGCTTCCAAACGTTCGCAAATAGCCGTTTTTGCGTTTTCGTTTTCTTGTTCGCGGGCTTTGCGTTCTTCAAAGAATGCTTGGTATTTTTTGTTTATTACGGCCGATGCATCTTTGAATCGAGTCCAAATATCTTCACGTATCTCTTTTGCTACGGGACCTGTTTCGCGCCATTTGTCGTGGAGATCCTGCAAACGTTTAAACGCAACGATAATATCGTTTTCGTTTGCAAGTTTTTCGGCTTCCTCACAGAGGAGATTTTTCACGTCAAGATTCTTTTTGAAATCATAGTCGCGAAGGTCTTTATTGATTTTAAGCTGGTCGTAATAGCGTTCAACTGCGTCTTGGAATTGTTTCCATTGCTCGCTCATGAGAGTCGCGGGCACTTCTCCAATGTTTTTGAACTCTTGTTGCAGTTCACGGAATTTTGGCATAAGCCGGTTTACATTGTCGGTGTCGGCTGCCATTTCTGTTATTTCGGCAATAATGGCGGCTTTGCGTTCGTAATTGGCTTGTCGTGTGGCTTCTACTTCAGCAATATATGCTGCTTTTTTCTCTTTTATTTCATTGAGCAAAGTCTTGAGTTGTTCTTCAAGTTCATCGGTTTTTGCCGCAAAAGCCGCTTCTTCGTTTCCTTTGGCAAGGAATTCGGTCTTTTCCTGTTCCAACTCTACTTTGCGTATAGAATAGAATTGCTGTTTGATTTTAGTGATTTCATCGCGAGTGATTTCTGCAGCAGGTTTTTGTGCCAATTCGGCTGCTATTTCAACAACACGCTCTTTTGAAAGTGGTTCAGCAGTTTCGTTTTCGCGGTTTTCAACTGCACTTTCTTCATTCACATTAAGGACTTCGGGTTGCTGTCCTTCATTCAAGATCTGATCCTCCCCGTTATTTTCAGGGGTTAAGGATTGTTCACGCAATTCCATAATAAAAGGGTATATAAGTTACACAATTATAGTGACTTCATGGTATTTGCCATGTTGGGTCGCTTTGTCGGTTTCAAATTTAGTAAAAAAAACAATACAAAGTGTTATTTTCTGCCGAAAATGATGATTTTCTTCGTCTCTCA
>CAZBUT010000181.1:0-2279 GCA_964495165.1 uncultured Muribaculaceae bacterium
ATGGAATCATCTTTATTTTGGTTAGCTCCGGCAGCCTCGGTGGTCGCATTGGTATTTGCTTGGGTTTTCTACCGCCAAATGAAAACCCAAAGTGAGGGAACTCCCACAATGCAACAAATAGCCAAGCACGTGCGCCAAGGAGCGATGTCCTACCTCAAGCAACAGTATAAGGTGGTAGGACTTGTGTTTTTAGCTTTAGTCATCTTATTCTCAATCATGGCCTATGGCTTTGGTGTACAAAATCAATGGGTTCCCGTAGCATTCCTCACAGGTGGATTCTTCTCAGGATTGTCGGGATTCTTGGGAATGAAGACTGCAACGTATGCATCGGCTCGCACAGCCAATGCAGCTCGTGAATCACTCAACAGCGGATTGCGTGTAGCATTTCGCAGTGGAGCAGTAATGGGGCTGGTAGTAGTAGGTCTCGGTCTTCTTGATATCTCATTTTGGTATCTGCTACTCGATTGGTTGATACCTGAAGGTGCAACACCTACTGCTAAATTGTGTATGATAACAACCACTATGCTTACTTTTGGTATGGGTGCAAGCACTCAAGCATTGTTTGCACGTGTTGGTGGTGGCATTTACACAAAAGCCGCAGATGTCGGAGCCGACCTTGTTGGCAAAGTAGAAGCAGGGATTCCTGAAGATGACCCTCGCAACCCAGCCACAATCGCCGACAATGTAGGAGACAATGTAGGTGATGTTGCCGGTATGGGAGCAGATCTCTACGAATCTTATTGCGGATCGATTCTTGCGACATCAGCACTCGGTGCGGCTGCATTCATATCATCGGGCGACACCGTAATGCAATATAAAGCTGTAATTGCACCTATGCTTATTGCTGCAGTTGGTATATTTTTGTCAATCTTAGGAATCTTTGCTGTACGCACCAAAGAAGACGCCAAGATGAAAGATTTGTTGCGTTCTCTATCATTTGGCACAAATCTAAGTTCAGTACTCATTGTCGGTGCGACATTCCTCATTTTGTGGGCATTGCAACTTGACAATTGGGTAAATATATCATTTGCTGTAGTTATCGGACTTATAGTGGGAATTGTCATCGGACAATCTACCGAGTATTACACATCTCAGTCTTATAAACCGACCAAAAAATTATCAGAGAGCGGTAAAACCGGGCCTGCAACAGTTATCATTTCAGGCGTTGGACTCGGTATGGTTTCTACTGCGATACCGGTAATTGCTGTCGTTGCCGGAATCATTCTTTCTTATTGGTTGGCATCGGGTTATGATTTTGCCAATGTTGGCATGGGCTTATATGGTATAGGTATTGCTGCCGTTGGTATGCTGTCAACTCTTGGCATCACTCTCGCAACTGATGCGTATGGACCAATCGCTGACAACGCCGGTGGTAATGCCGAAATGAGCGGACTTGGCGCGGAAGTGCGCAAACGCACTGATGCACTTGATTCACTCGGCAACACAACAGCGGCAACAGGTAAAGGCTTTGCTATTGGTTCTGCCGCATTGACAGGATTGGCATTGTTGGCATCATATATTGAAGAGATACGTATCGGTCTTGAACGCATCGGAACTACAACCCTCAATCTTCCGGGAGGAATAACTAAAACTATTCAAGAAGCAACATTTACCGACTTCATGACATACTTTGATGTAACACTGATGAATCCCAAAGTGCTATCAGGTATGTTTATAGGAGCAATGATGGCATTCCTTTTCTGTGGTTTGACAATGAATGCCGTAGGTCGTGCTGCCCAAAGCATGGTTGAAGAGGTACGCCGCCAGTTCCGTGAGATCAAAGGAATTTTGACAGGTGAAGCCGAACCCGATTATGCCCGTTGTGTACAGATTTCCACAAAAGGGGCACAGCGTGAAATGGTTTTCCCGTCACTTCTCGCAATCATAGTACCTATCGTTACCGGATTGATATTTGGCGTATCAGGAGTTATTGGATTGCTTGTAGGCGGTCTTGCTGCAGGATTTGTATTGGCAATATTTATGGCTAACGCCGGAGGTGCGTGGGACAATGCCAAGAAATATGTTGAAGAAGGAAACTTCGGAGGCAAAGGCAGTGAAGTCCATAAAGCGACTGTTGTCGGAGACACAGTTGGCGATCCATTCAAAGACACATCAGGCCCGAGTCTTAACATCTTGATTAAACTCATGTCAATGGTGGCTATTGTTATGGCTGGTTTGACTGTTTCTTGGAGTTTATTCTGATGAAATTATACGCATGAAAAAAGTCGCCTCAGTGTTGTTTTGAGGCGACTTTTTTTGTTATAGGGAACTTCTATAAA
>CAZBUT010000181.1:2289-4034 GCA_964495165.1 uncultured Muribaculaceae bacterium
TTCTTTTGTGAACTTTATGTTTCTCTTTGTCATCTTTTATGTTTTTACTCATGAGTATTGCTTGTATTGCTAAATTTCGTTATTTTTGCCTATAAATACATTGTCATCTAAACCAAAAACATGTCAAATGGAAACGAATCATGATGAATCTAATCTGAGTAAGAAAAATTTGGACGCCATAAATATAGACAGCGGTTTCACAAAATTTTGTGGTGTCGTGAAACTATGCAACTACAAGCAGGCATTATCTTATTTTCAAAAAGATCCCAATTCATTTGAAAACATTCATATCAAGCTTGAAACGAGACAGCAAAAGCAGACTTTATTTTTCGATGGATTTATCAATACATTTCACCCTAACGATGAAGTCAAAAAGAGCCAAGAATTATACAAAAAAATACAAGCATTTAAAGACAAACGTTATAACTCTAAAACAATCAAATTAGAAGGCAGTCTTGATATTACCATAACGTCTATCGAATATTTTATTTACCCCGACGACTTGTTAATCTATGTATTGACATTATCCAATGCCGGACTCTCTCTGTCTGAATTGCAAAAACGCAATTTCATGATAAAAATGGTGAATTGGTATGGTACAGACAAGCGCATACATGACAATTACTTAAAGTTATTTGATGACATTTTCAAAATAAATACACCTCAAGCAACAGCTACTGAATCGATGGAGTTAAAACCGGACACACGTGAAAAATTTCACCGCTTGTTTATGGGAAATATGTTCTATATATATCAAGCAGTAAAACTGCAAGAAAAGGGAGATAGTGTGTTTCATGATTATGGAGACCGATTGCTGTATGAGCTCACAACTATCTTGGACGATGACACTATCGGCATGATGACTGATCCCAACCACGTCTTTTATCCCGCACCGGAATATTATGAAAATTTCATGAAGAAGAGTATGCTGAAAGTCTATAACGATTGGTCGGCGTTAGTTACAATCGACACATTTTGTGTATTGATGAAAAGCAGCCTAAAGGGATTTAATTATGAACAATGGGAAGACGAACGGTTCAAATTGTTTTTGAATTCGGTATTGCTCAAAAACTATTTGGTAAAATGCAATGAAAAATTCCAGACCGAGCCGGTAACGACCTCCACAAAAGACGGTTTTCTGAAATTTGAACGTATATTTAATCTGCGCACTGTTTCTTATAACAGTTTACCACAATTAATCTATGAAAAGATACGTCGTTCTTTTGAGATAGGGGAAGAACTTGCTTTGGTAAATCAAAAAATCAGTCAATTCAGCGATAACCGCAACCAACAAAAAGATCGAATACTTAATTATGTCTTAGCTTTTATTGCATTGCTCTCTGTTATATCATTTCTCAACGACGGATACCAATGGTTAGAAGCTGTGGGAAAAATTAATTTTATACAAGAGTACATAACTCTCACCGGCAAAGAATTACCGGTGAGTATATTGCTATTCATATTAGTAATAGCTCTCTTTTTTACAATATTAGGAGTCCGTAAATTCATAGATAAATCAAACAAATAAAATACAGTCATGGGAAAAAACAACAAAAATCGGTCAAATAAAAAGCCAAGTAACAAAAACCATAATCCTAACAACAAGTCACAAAAGTCTTGGAACAACAATATTTCTAACATGCCATCAACCCTAAAATCGATGGACGATAAGTTCAAACATGTGTTTGCGGCATATCTAAATTTAGCGCAATACAATGCGTTTGTCAATCTTAACCATATTGCCA
>CAZBUT010000182.1:0-3976 GCA_964495165.1 uncultured Muribaculaceae bacterium
TCCCCTATGGTATAATGGTTAATCCATACAATGGCGACATATATGTCACAGATGCGAAAAATTATGTTTCGAGTGGAGCTTTACATTGTTACAGCCGTGAGGGAAAGAAAAAATGGAGTGTAAGAACCGGTGACATACCTGCTCATATGGTATTTTTAAAACGATAAAATTATGACGTATAAGAATTGCATATTGATTATAATGTTTTGCTCGATTATTGCAACTGCTTGTCAGCCCGATCCTGAAATGATCAGCTTGGGTGTGGATGAAGAATATGCTATCGAGCGCATGAAAATTTTACGTTTACACCCTGAATATCCCGGAGAACGGTATGAATGAGTATGGACTGCCACGGTGTTGATTCAATAATATCAACGTCAAGAGATTTGTATTTTGTGAAAAAAAACACCGGTACATATAATCTTACGCTTAACATAATCGACGATAAGAATCCGGTAGAGCATCGTTTTAAGGTTGTCGTGTGGCCCGAAGAAGTGGTCTATGACAGATATATATCCAAGGTTTACGAATATAAGCCAGCACCGGGACATTTTATAAATCTTTTGCCGAAGTATGAGGCGGGAGATACAGAAGAATCCATGATAAAAAAAGTGGAGGAATGTATTTCCGGAAAAAATGACGTTCTCATTTCACTCGGAAATTATGGAGGGTATGTGACTTTTGGTTTTGATCATACGGTTGTTAATGTCCCGGGAGAAATGGATTTTAAAATATTGGGAAATGCATTTTATGCTGCTTCCAATCCCAATCTTGATGCACCCGATTCGGGAGGTAGTTCAGAACCTGGAATCGTTATGGTTGCTATCGATAAGAATGGCAACGGGTTGCCCGATGATGATTGGTATGAACTTGCCGGCAGTGAATATTATAATGAGGAAACGGCTCATGGATATTCTGTTACTTATTACAGACCGGAGAACGACCACATTGCTACGCCAAAGCCCAATACACCTATAACTGATACAACATATATTCCTTGGATTGCCAATGACGGAACTAATGGTTATGTAGAGAAAAATTCCTATCACCGGCAAGATTATTATCCACAATGGATTGCCAATGACGAAATGACTTTTACCGGTACTCGTCTTGCCCCAAATGCAGTAGACGAAAGCGGTGTAGGGAATTATTATGTGCTGTATGCTTATGATTGGGGATATGTCGATAATCACCCAAATGAGATCAGTGATAAGAGTTGTTTCAATATAGATTGGGCGGTGGATTCTGACGGAAACTCGGTTAAGCTTGACGGAGTTGACTTTATAAGAGTGTTTACCGGAGTAAATCAATCATGTGGTTGGCTTGGCGAAACATCGACAGAGATATGTAGAGCAGAGGATCTTCATATAGAAGTTTCGGCGTTGCCCAATCCTTAAATTGGAAATAAAAACAAAAGAATAAATAATATGAGAAAAATCTACACATTATTAATCGGCGCATTATTAGCTTGAGGAAATGCGACGGCTCAAGATTACACCAAAGGAGTGTTTGTGCTGAACGAAGATTGGTATGGTCATAATAATAGCACGCTGAATTTTTGGAATCCGATAGGAAACTATGTAGACTATTACATTATGCAACTTGCAAATAACTATGAATACTCGCTTGGTTGCACTGCTCAGTATGGTCAAATCTATGGCGATCGTATTATTGTCATGTCTAAACAAGATCGCGATCCCGGTGAGTCGGGAGCTATGGAATCGGGACGCATAACTCTGCTTGACAAAAATTCATTAAAAGCAATCACCGTCAAGCCAATTATTCAAACTAACAATGCAAATAAATCTATAGCCGATGGTAGGGCTTGCCTATTTGTAAACGACACCAAAGCCTACATAGGAACTTCCAATGGCATATTCATTATGGATTTGGATTCCTATAATATAGATAGGCGCATAGACGGTACTGAAAACCCGCTCATAGTAGGAGGAGAAAACAATGCCGATGGCATAGGCCCGTTATACAACAATCAAATGGGAGTGATGTTGCGTACTCAAGATTATGTATTTGCAATTAAGCAGGATAAAGGAGTGCTTGTTATCGACCCACAAAAAGATGTTGTAGTGAAGACGATCGAAGGGTGTTTCTCTACAATGGTGCAAAGCAAGGACGGTAACATTTGGGCCGGTATGAATATAAGTGACAGTCAATCCTACCCATATGGTAATAATGGTGACGATTGGGTTGGCTCGCGGTTGATGTGTATAGACCAATATAGCCTTGAAACAAAAACGGTTGATCTGAAAATAGGCGGTGTGCCTCAATCATGGTATGCGTGGACTGCCGGAACATTGACCGCAAGCAACACCTGCAATCATCTGTATTTTGTATATACCGATCCAAGTTACGGACAAGATTCATGGTTCAGAAACAGTTGTCTGTACCGATACGATATTGATAAAAACGAATGTGAACTGATATATGAAAGTGAAGTAGACGGATTATATTTCTATGGCGGAGCAATACAATGCAATCCTGTTGACGGGAATATATATGCGGCATTGTATGTCGGTGAAAATATAGCGACACAAAATTGGGTATATATGATACTCGATAAAGATGGCAAAGAGGTGGCTTCATATCAACCGATTGAAAATTATTGGTATCCGGCAATGTTTATTTTTCCGGACAATGAATCTCCCGTTGTAGAAGATTTTGATGAGATAATAGTCGGAGAAACTCCTGTTGAAGTCGCATTGTCCGACAAAGTAAAAGATGCCGATACCCCGGTTGCAACAATTGTCAAACGTATTTCTGATATAGGAGATCCCTCAATTATTAAGGCCGAGGTCATTAATGGAAATCTTCTTGTGACGGCATTGGACTATGGAGAAACATCAATTGATGTCGAGTTCAATTCAAATGGCAAAAAAGTGACTAAAACCGTTGAGGTTACATCGACTATATCAGCTATTGAAACTATAGATGCTGTAGAAACAATCGTGGCTTCGATTGGAGGTGAGCTTGTAATAAAGGGAATTTCTTCACGTCAGCACGTTGCTGTGTATAATTCCCAAGGAATGCTGATTAAAAATATGACAGTTGAAAATGACACGGTAATTTCCGATCTTGATAAAGGACATTTATATATTGTAAGAATAAATAATCTCTCATTTAAAATAATTTTATAACATGAACATGAAAAAGTTTTTTGTAACATTGTTTGCGGCATTTGTGTCTTTCACAATCGTCGCAGGCACGCAATTTATCCCCAAGGACTATGTCTATGAGGAAGTTGCCGCAACATTTAAGGCGGTGAGAAGTATCGACTACACCGATTTGTTTGAATACCCCGATAGCATTCCTACAAATACCGATCTTACTTCACTTGAATCCATCGACACTATTTTTGCGACAGTTGATGACGAATCTATCGCAACGATTTACGATGCCGACTATTGGTATAGTTTCCAAAAGAAAATGCAAATTCAAATCAACAAGTTGGCAAGTGTTAAAGGCTCAACAACTGTGCGTCTTTCAATAGTGCACAACGGAGATACAGTAACGAGTAATATTGCATGGCAAATCTATGGAGTGAAAGCAAACACCTTTGATCTTCACATTCTGCCTGATGCTGTTGTCAATGAAATTGATGTACTAAAAAACTCAAGTTTTTATATGTCAAGCGAACGTGCAACATCAACTATAACCATTGACAACATTGAGGAAATTACTTGTGGCAAGGCTGAAGTTATCAATAGAGATGGAGCTAATGATGTTATTTCTTTCACACCCAATGACGACATTACAAATTTTTCCCGCGAAAAAATCAGATACACAATCACCCTTCCTGATGGCGAACAATCGTCGGGAGAGGTGACAATTTATATCCACAAAAACTCGTTTGCCACTAAACTTGTGGAATACCAACCTGCGCCGGGACAATTCCGCACAGAATCTTGGGATATTCCGTCAACTGTGGTTGATGATGATAATGAGTCGGGAGGTGTGAGTC
>CAZBUT010000183.1:0-3970 GCA_964495165.1 uncultured Muribaculaceae bacterium
CTCATCGCTACACAATGGAGAGATTTGGCAAAACCATGAGTATGTATATACCGTTGTATATATCCAACGCCTGCACAAATTTCTGCGTATATTGCGGATTTAATCATGACAACAAATTTGAGCGGACGACTTTAACAATGCAACAAATCGAGGAGGAATGCAAAGCGATAAGACGGCTTGGCTCTTTTGAAAATTTGCTCATTGTTACAGGAGAACACCCTGCTATTGCCGGCGTTGACTATATCGAACAGGCGTTAAAAGTCGCCCGCCCCTATTTTAATAATCTCTCTATAGAGGTTATGCCGTTGAAATCTGAAGATTATTATCGTCTCACACAATCGGGGCTTAATGGGGTCGTTTGCTTTCAGGAGACATATAATGAAGCCAATTACAAAAAATATCACCCCAAAGGCATGAAGTCATTTTTTGATTGGCGTCTAAATGGTTATGACCGCATGGGGCAAGCCGGCGTCCACAAAATAGGTATGGGGGTGCTTATCGGATTGGAAGATTGGCGCACCGATGTCACTATGATGGCTCGGCACTTGCGTTACTTGCGCAAAAACTATTGGAAAACTAAATTCTCAGTCAATTTTCCGCGTATGCGCCCTTCCGAGGGGCATTTTCAGCCAAATGTAGTGATGAGCGACAAAGAATTGGCTCAAGTGACTTTTGCGTTCCGCATTTTTGACCACGATGTAGATATCTCCTATTCGACCAGAGAAAATCCCAAATTCAGAGCCAACATGATGAAACTCGGGGTTACATCTATGAGTGCCGGAAGCAAGACCGAGCCGGGTGGATATGTATCTACCCCCGATGCGCTTGAACAATTTGAAGTAAGCGATGACCGCTCACCGGCTCAGGTCGCTCAAGAGATACGCAGCCTCGGATATGAAGTCGTGTGGAAAGACTGGGACAAATCTTTTGACTGATAAACTTATTATTACATAACAAGTTGCGCCATGAACGGAAAAAGTGGAATCCTTCTCAAAATCGCATTACCTGTAATTATAGGCTTAGGCGTTATTATTTGGCTCTTTTACCGCGAATATAAACCAGGCACGTGGTCGCTCATAGATTTTAATGCTTTAACAATTACAGGCATTGTATTTGCTTGGATTTTCATGGCAGGACGCGACTTCGGACTGACGTGGCGATTCCGTTCTATGACCGACAAGCAATTGTCCTGGCGGCAATCACTCAAAGTGACAATGCTGTGTGAATTTTCGTCGGCAATAACCCCTTCTGCTGTAGGGGGCAGTGCTGTAGGCATGTTGTTCCTAAACAAAGAGGGTATTGAAATGGGACGTGCCACAACATTGATGATGACTACAATTTTTCTCGACGAGTTGTTTTTTGTTGTCTTAGGTCCTATTGTAATGACATTGTTCCCTCTCGACACACTTTTCAGCAACTTCGAGATGTGGGGACTGCATCTACGTTGGATATTCTGGCTTATATATGCAGGCATAGCCCTATGGACACTGTTGCTCTATATAGGGATTTTTGTCAAGCCCCATGGTGTTAAACGATTGTTGATGTCGCTTTTCAGCTTCAAGATACTGCGCCGATGGCTGCCGGCAGTAACACGACTTGGAGACAACATGGTTACAACATCTCAAGATATTCGCACCCGCTCGGCACGTTGGTGGTTACGCGCATTTTCGGCAACTGTCACTTCTTGGACTTCACGTTTTCTCATCGTAAATGCCTTGATGCTGGCTTTTACCCCCATGGGAAACCAACTGCTCATCTTGGGACGGCAATTTGTATTGTGGGTAGCATTAATGGTATGCCCCACTCCGGGAGGGAGCGGCATGAGTGAAGAATTATTCACAAACTATTACAGCGATATGTTTTCGACCGATATTGCCAATCCCCTGAGTGTCGCAATTATTATAGCTTTATTTTGGCGAATAATCACATATTATGTATATTTGCTGATAGGAATTTTCCTTTTGCCGTCTTTTTTGAGCATAGCTAAAAACAAGACAGAGAAACAGCTCTAATATATTCAAACAAATGACATCACTTAATTTACTCCTTTTTACAATCACCGATGAAGCCTGGCACTGGATATGGGCAGTTGTTATCGTTTCATGCATCTTAGTGGGGATAATCATTGCCGCATTGTTAATCACATCTAAGCGACATGGTTCCAAACGCGTTATAGAATATTCCGAACTTCAACAGGCACAGAATATTGAAGACGGATATATAGGTGTTGACATGTCTCCGGCGACCTGCGTCGGAAAATGTGGCGTAGCCATAACCGATATGCGCCCCTCAGGTAAAATAAGCATTAACGACAAAGACTACGATGCAGTGGCTTTGCTCGGTTTTCTTGATGCAGGCACAGATATTGAAGTCGTAAAATATGAAAACACACAACTCTACGTCAAAGCAAAAAAAAAGCAACTATGAACAATAAAAAATTTGTAGGAATTATCCCGGCAAGATATGCATCATCACGATTCCCGGGAAAACCACTTGCCGACATCTGCGGAAAAACAATGATAGAACGCGTTTACCGCCAAGCAAGCATTGAACTTGATGACGTTTATGTAGCAACCGATGACACTCGCATTGCTGATGCTGTAAACGCTTTCGGCGGTAAAGCAGTAATGACATCGACTGAACATCGCAGTGGCACCGACCGGTGCCGTGAAGCCTATAAAAATATCGGCTCAGATGCCGATGTCATTATTAACATTCAAGGAGATGAACCTTTTATCGACCCGTCACAGATTGCAGCAATTAAACACTGTTTTGACTCTGACGACACTCAAATAGCAACTCTTGTGCGTCCCTTTGACCCGCAAAAGGGGTTTGAAGCTCTTTTTGATGCCAACCTCGTTAAGGTCGTAATAGACAACAATATGAATGCCATATATTTCAGTCGTGCTATCATTCCTCACCTTCGCAATTACAAATGGCAGGACTGGCTTGACAATCACACATTCTACACCCATATAGGCATGTATGCCTATAAAGCCGACGTTCTCGACAAAATCACACAATTGACACAATCTTCACTTGAAATCGCCGAGTCTCTTGAACAATTGAGGTGGTTGCAAAACGGATTCAACATCAAGGTGGGAATATCGCAATGTCCGACAATCGGCATTGACACTCCGGCCGATTTGGAAGAAGCACGTAGATTTTGTAAATCATTAGAGCAAAATATATAATGCCACTATTAGACCGCAAAACACCTCCGGCAGTAAAAGGCTTCGGGGATATGCAAATTCCCGAGCCAAGACATTTGACTCTTGATAATGGCGTACCGTTAACCGTGCTTGACAACGGGTCTCAAGAAGTTAACCGTCTGACTCTTGTTTGGGACGGTGGCATCTGTGAAACGTCATTTCCGGCTATAGCCACTCTCGCGGCAAATCTCATGAGAGAGGGCACGCTCAACCATAGCGGAGCCGAAATAGCCGAAACTCTTGAATACAATGGAGCATGGATTAAAGGAAGCGTTCACTCTCATCATTCATCTGTAGTTGCCTACTCTCTAAACTCAAAAGCCGAAAACGTATTTCCTGTTATAGCCGAAACTATTTCCTGTCCGGTGTTTCCTGAACGGGAAACCTCTGTACTAAGAGAAAAAATGGCACGTACGGCTGAACTTGACAGAGAAAAAGTCGAGTTTTATAGTGCTTTGGAAAATCGCAGGCTCGTCATGGGCGAAAACCACCCGTTGGCACATAGTGATACTCCGCAAGAGATACGCGACATTACCACAGACGACATCAAGGCTCTGCACAACAATGTTTATACCCCCGCAACATGCGGCATATACTTGTCTGGTCGCATCACACCCGAGATTGAGGACATCGTAAACAATCGATTCGGCTCAATAAAATCTGACTCGCATGGGTGCAAAATCAATATCGTACCCTTTACCGGCTCAGCAAATCATCTGAGCGTGATCAGACGCAAAGGAGCGTTGCAAAGCGCAATA
>CAZBUT010000184.1:0-3953 GCA_964495165.1 uncultured Muribaculaceae bacterium
GTATCTGTTGCGACAAAAGACCCGGAGCGTCCATCTGCTTTACCAAACATATAATATAATGTTGGAATTCGTGTTTCTTCACCATTTAATATATCATCATTTTTATTCGCATCATTCCTAAAACATAAAACTCGTAGCTTATCTCCATGAATTTTTTTCATGATATTTTCCACTATCGTGTCAAATGTTGTTGTAATTACAAATTGGAAATAAGGTATTTTTAAAAATTTGTACAATAATAAATTATCATCAATATTATCAAAAAATTTGGTATTTTCTTCGTTGTTAAGATTTAAAGTTAACAAACTATGAATATTACCTAATTCTGATGCCTGATATCTCCTGTCATAAATTAATTGGGAAAAGGAAGTTACTTCTCCCTCATCAATTCCACAATGATTAGCAAAAACATCTATAAGAAATTGCTTTGATGTCTTATTCCCTATTTTTACAATTTCTGGACCAATAACTGGTATTACATTCCCTTTTACTATTTGTTCAAAAAGAATATTCCAATTTTCTCTATTTTTATCATTCTGTTTTATTATAAACCCCATACAACCATCATTAATTACTTATGATTACAAAACTTATATCTTTGTCGGTTGTGTTGATGATTTCAACTTCAATGGTATTTTTTGTTTCTTTGGGTAAATTAAAAACAGCGATACGGGTTTCCCGCCCTTGTTTGAAATCTTTTGTATCATTATACCACTTGTCATTTGTTTTATCATGAATACGCATCGAGACCCGACCTCCAGGTTCTGTAACTACGGCAAGTTCCTGTTTATCACGGGCGACAAATCGGTGTTTTGTCGACGCGCCGGCTTTTACCCCACAAGTCTTTATCAGTATTTTACCCGAACTCGACGCACCGCGTCTCAATCCCCTTTTCACATATTTTGAGGCAAATTTATACACTTCTCGATTCACTATAAGGCTATCTACAAACTCAAAGTCAAATACCAAATGTCCGTCAAGATTCATTGCTTTGGTATCTATGCATCGCAACGTCCCAAAATATCTTGTATCGGCCGATTTGAGTTTTTTGTTTGCCGATTGTAATGCTGTTGTACTGCCGGAGCCGGCCGCCGAACGTATCTCAACACATGCATCATACACTTGCTGCATGTCATCACTGAGTGTCTGGGCAAAGATTTTTGCACATGAAATTTGCGCTAAGCAAACCATGGCAAGAATAAGCATTTTTTTCATGTTCTTAAATTGTATTTTGCGGTTTTTATTTACTTATAACCAACCTCAAGCCTACTGTTTCGGTTTTATCGTTGCGATTCATTGGCTCACGCGCTGTCACTCGCATTTGATATGATTGAGAGTCGAAATTACCACCTCTCACAACCATGGCATCAGGGTCTATCACGATTGTGCTATCTTTGTATTCACGAAACGGCGTATCGCACCATTCGCTTACATTTCCGCTCATGTCAAACAAATCATAGCCATTGCAATATTTCCCGCTTGTCGCACCGTCACAATCATGTGACACACCATCGGTCCATGCCACCTCGTTGAGGTCATCGCTGCCGGCATACTTTGTGTTTTGCCCTCCACGCGCCGCATACTCCCATTCAGCCTCAGTCGGCAATCTGAAATCAAGTCCCGTAAGATTATTCAACGTGGTAACAAACTCACAGCAATCATCATACGACACATTGGCAATAGGTCTTTGCGCGTAATCTTGCTCATATTTGTCTCCCATGATTCCATGCCATTGTGCGACAGTAACTTCATATTGACCTATCATGAAATCTCCTACCGTCTGCGCAATTTGGGGAGTTTCAAGACATGTATCGACATCTGCGTCATACGCTCCTGTCGAGTCGGGAGCGGCTCCCATCAGATATTCACCCCCCGAGACAGGCACCATTTTGTCAAATATGTCTTTAATTACCATCAATTGATCAGACGTTACCTCATCATACCACAACGGTTCAAGGTCATCTAATGTCAGTTCCGACATTAAAGCCAACCGCGCCTGCTCTCGGTTATGAACATACACGCACCCGGTAGCAATTGCAATAACAGCCAATATAGCCGACACTACAAAAATCTTTAGGTAGTTGTGTTTCTTTCCGATATATGGCGCAATGCGGTTCTTTACCATTAAATCGACTGTCACCCCCAACGCTTGTCCAAAGTTTACCTCTGAATGTTGATGAGAGCTAATTGCATCTTTAATCGCTTCGGGAATATCCTCAGGAATTCCGTCAAACGAATTATCAGGATTTACAGGCACTATACGTTTATTTTGAGATAACGCAAGTTCTATTTCCTGACGCACCAAATCATTTTCATTTTTGCACCTTTCCAAAGCTCCACACGACAGCACAACAATAAATATTGTTGTACTCTTAATTGCCTTGATTATATGGTCTTTAAATACGCCATCGGTCAGTTCATCATAGTCGAGAAAAACATTGTAACCTTTCTCAGCCAACTTTAACTGCAAAATTCGTGCATATTGCGCGCCACCTACACGACGGTAGCTGATGAAAATGTCGTATTTGGGTGATTGTTTTTCCATGTTTGTCAGGTTATTTGCTCTCAGTGACAAATTTACGTAATTTTTTGTTACTATTGCCTAATAATCTGTTTTATTTCATTTGGTTCCAATTTCCACACTCATTTATTCCGAACTTTTTGGCTGTTTTACTCCGAACTTTTCCGGAATGTGGCATAATAAAAAAGCCCGTCGGTTTGCAACGGGCTTTATTGTGTGAGATAAATTGTTGTCAGTCGATGATGTCAAATCCAGTATAACGGCGCAAGCATTCGGGAACAACAATACCATTGGGGGTCTGATTGTTTTCAAGCAATGCCGCCATGATACGAGGCAATGCCAAAGCCGAGCCGTTGAGCGTGTGGCAAAGACGTGTTTTCTTGTCTTCGGCACGATAACGGCATTTGAGACGGTTGGCCTGATAAGTTTCAAAGTTTGATACCGACGAAACTTCAAGCCAGCGTTTTTGAGCGGCCGAATAAACTTCAAAGTCAAACGTAATTGCCGATGTAAAGCTCATGTCGCCGCCGCACAGACGCAATATGTGCCAAGGTAATCCCAATTTTTCAAGCAAACCTTGCACATGGTCTTTCATTTCTTCAAGTGCGGCATAGGAATTTTCGGGTTTTTCGATGCGCACAATCTCAACTTTGTCAAATTGGTGCAGACGGTTCAAACCGCGCACGTCCTTGCCATAGCTTCCGGCTTCACGGCGGAAACATGCCGAGTAAGCACAATTCTTGATAGGCAATTGGCTATCGTTGAGTATCACATCGCGATATATGTTTGTGACCGGAACTTCGGCCGTTGGGATAAGATACAGATTATCCAATTGGCAATGATACATCTGTCCCTCCTTGTCGGGCAGCTGTCCTGTGCCATATCCCGAAGCCTCGTTGACCACATAAGGCGGTTGCACTTCAAGATAACCGGCTTTCCCTGCCTCATCGAGGAAGAATTGTATCAATGCACGTTGCAAACGCGCGCCTTTGCCTATATAAACAGGAAATCCCGCACCTGTGATTTTCACACCGAGGTCAAAGTCTATAATGTTGTATTTCTTTGCGAGATCCCAATGCGGAAGAGCGTCTTCGCCAAGGCCGGGCATTTCCCCGCCTGTTTTTTCCACCACATTGTCTTCAGCAGTGCGGCCTTCCGGCACCATGTCACATGGTATGTTGGGTATCGTCAACAATATATCCTTGATTTCATTTTCGGCATTGGCAAGACTGTCGGCAATTGCTTTTTGCGACTCTTTCAGTCGGGCTACAGCTGCTTTTGCCTCTTCGGCTTCAGCCTTTTTACCCTCTTTCATCAATTTGCCTATTGTTGCCGCATATTTGTTCAACTCGGCCGCCTGATTGTCGTTGTTAAGTTGCAATTCTCGACGCTGCTGGTCAAGTTTCAATATTTTATCGATAAGCTCTGTTCC
>CAZBUT010000185.1:0-3947 GCA_964495165.1 uncultured Muribaculaceae bacterium
CTTGTGCCGTATTAGCCCCGAAGCATCCGATTTTTATATCACCTTGTTCAAAATTTGGGAAATTTTTAGCCAACGAAGCAATACCCGACGGGCTGAAGAAAATGAGCATGTCATAATCAAATTTCTCTTCAGGACCGAAATCGTTGCTCACGGTGCGATACATCGCAACTTTGGTATAGTTTATATTATTGCGATCGAGAATATTGTCGTCTTCCTGTTTGTTTACATCTGAAACAGCATAAAGCACTTTCTCCTTGGAATGTTTGAGCAGGAAGGGAAGCAATTCGTCAAGTTTGCCTGTCTTGCCATGGAATATTTTGCGTTTGCGGTAGATTGTATATTTCTGCAGATACAATGCTATTGCTTCTGTAGTACAGAAGTATTTCATCGTATCGGGAATTGTGACACGTGTCTCCTCAGCCAAACGGAAGAAGTGGTCTATAGCCGTGCGGGCAGTAAAGATAACCGCAGTAAAATCTGAAATCGGAGCTTTTGCCTGACGAAATTCTTTAGCTGTCAAGCCTTCTATCTTTATGAACGGGCGAAAAACTATTTCAACGCCGTATTTTTCTGCTATTTCGTAATAAGGTGATTTTTCTGAAGAAGGCTTCGGTTGAGAAACTAATATTTTTTTGACTTTCACGCTCAATAGGTTTTATTCTACAATAAAAAATCTACCAGAAGCCATGCTCCTGAATAGACCAAAATTACCGGAATGATTTCCAGGGTGCAAAGGTACAAAATAAAATAAAGCAACGAGCCGAAATTGTGGTAAAAAATTCTAAAACCTTTACAAATAAATATCACACGTGCAATGAAATAGAGCGTCAAAGCAATTTTACACATTGCCGATGCGGCTCCCGGATAAAAGATTGAGACAAAGGCGGGAATCATGACAGCAAACCCTAAAAGCAATTGTGAAGCATTAAAACCTTTGATCCATTGAGAGGCACCGATTTTGTCGGTAAACACATATCCAACCAACGAATAAGCGGTCAATTGCAGCAGATAGAAAACCAGAGAGATACCTATCATACATGACACCACAGGAAACACCGTCTTACTCTCAAAAGCGTGCACATTGTTGATGTGGGCATATAGCAGCACACCTTGATATACACATGTTTGAAACAACAGCAATACAAGCGTGCGGGTTTCGTTGGCTGTGTGTTCATCAAACGCGTTTTCTCGGCGACGCAGCGACCACAAGTCTTGGGTAAAAGACTTGAACAAACGCGCGCCACGTCTGAAACTGAACGCCACAAGCAACAATGTCAACAACATCAATGTCATGACGCCCGAATCATTGCCGGCGATAACGGCACGAGGCAAAACCTCGATTCCGTCGGCGTATGACATACGCGGCACAACAACCTCCACCGTATCGACAGGCATATCATCTATACGACACACCTCATTGCCCGATTGGACAACCGATATAAACATGGTGGTGTCATTCACAGCCGCATTCATGTTTCAATACTTTGAGGTAAATACATCGTTGTTGGCGGCAATAGCCAACTCGACCGCTTGACTCGGGGTTTCAGCGACCTGCCACAATCGGGCGTGGTCAACCTTCATGAATCCTTGTGCAGTTGCATTATCAAGCATTTGCAATAGCGGATCATAATACCCGTTGATATTCAGAATCACAATGTTTCCCGAATACAACCCCAATTGTCTCCATGTTATTATTTCGAGCAATTCCTCAAGCGTACCACAACCTCCGGGAAGAGCAATCACGCCTGTTGCAAGCATAGCCATGCGTTGCTTGCGCTCATGCATATCCTCTGTGACTTCAAGCCGTGTCAATCCCTTATGCTGCCAGCCGTTGTCAACCATAAATCGTGGAATCACGCCAATGGTCTCGCCATTAACCTGCAATGCGCCGTCGATGAGCGCGCCCATCAGCCCGCTGCGACCTGCGCCACATACGGTGCTGTAGCCCGAAAGAGAAATGATGCGGCCCAATTCTGTGGCCGCATCAATATAACATTGTGCAATGTTGGCGCTTGACGCGCAATAAACACATATAGCCTGCGATTGATTCATAGCACAAAGGTACAAGTAATTTGCGAAAAAATCACTTGTAATGGATAGGAATTTCGCGGTCTATGCTATGATCGAGAGATATTAATGTTTCTGTACCGGTAACACCGGGAATCATCTGTATTTTGTCATTGAGAAGTTCCATGAGATGCTCGTTGTCGCGGGCATAGAGTTTTACCAACATGGTGTAAGGACCCGTCGTGAAATGGCATTCCACAATTTCGGGTATTTTTTCAAGTTCAGGAACAACATCTCTGTACATCGCTCCACGCTCAAGATTCACGCCTATATAAGTACAAGTGCGATAACCAAGAATCTTGGGATTGACATGATAGCCCGAACCGGTAATAACCTTCAGGTCGATCATGCGCTGTATGCGTTGATGAATTGCCGCGCGTGACACCCCACATTCTGTCGCAACGTCTTTTGATGCGATACGCGCATTTCGCATCACGATTTCAAGAATCTTTCGATCTAAATTGTCTATTTTTTCCATTATATATTTAAGGTAGTGTTTAAATTTGATACAAATTTACGGATAATTTTATTAAAAAAGGAATACCTTGTATTACAAAATATTCCTTTTTAAATTATTTGCCTACAAATTGTCTTATTTTTCGCTATAATAACGCGAATTTAAAAGTTATTTCGGCTTAAAATTATCGTTTTACTTTTTAACATCAACAAGCTCTACCTCAAAAATAAGAGTTTGGTTAGGTCCGATAGACTCAGGGGCGTTAACACCATATCCAAGTTCTCCGGGGATATAAAGGATATATTTGCTGCCTTTAGTCATGAGTTGCAATCCCTCAGAGAATCCGGGTATAACTCCGGTAACAGGAAACTCGACAGCCTCTTCTGAACTTTCGTCAAAAACTTTGTCATCGATAAATGTACCTTTATATTTCACCAAAACGCGATCGGTCACTTCGGGGCGTGCGCCTGTACCCTCTTTTACAACTTTATATGCAAGACCCGATTCAGTGGTTTTAACACCCTCTTCTACCTTGATTTTATCCATAAATGCCTTGCCTGTCAATTTGTTTTGCACGGCAACCGGATTGTTTTCTTTTTCATACAAGCGTTTTGCTTGTGCGCGTTCCTGTACGATATTCATCAATGAGTCAAGAGTGTGTCCGATTTGGTCCATATCTGAAATACTGTCGGCCATCAACGCCTTTTCAAACTCTTTCACAAACACTTCGCGGTTAAAGTCTACACCGTCGGCAAATTGCATCATGGCGCGATTGAAATAGTTTCCTACCTGAACACCGTAATTCAAACCATGGTTTGCAGTATCGGCAAGTACGATATATTTGAGTCCTTTTATAAACTCTTTCTTGTCGATTTTATCGCTCATGGGATCGGCTGCGATTTGCTTTGCAAGAGTAGCGCCATTGATTTTTCCAAAATAATAAGAAACCGATTCATTAAAGCCTTGATTGGCTGAGTCGGTGCTGCAGCTGTCACCGCAACAGCTTGACAAACTTGCTGTCATGGCAAGAACGCCACATGCTACAAGAAATTTTTTCATAATTGTTGTTTTAATATTGTTTATTTAATTATTTCCAAAAGTTTAACCTCAAAATCAAGAGTCGCATTTCCGGGGATTACACCTTCGATTCCGCGCTCTCCATATCCAAGTTCAGCCGGTATAAACAGGCGATACGTTCCTTCGGCTTTCATCAAGAGCAATCCTTCGGTAAACCCTTTCACAAGGCGGTTCACCTCAAATATCACAGGTTCATCGGTACTGTCAAAAACTGTGCCGTCGGCCAGACGCCCTGTGTATAACAATTTTACCTTGTCGGTTGTTGACGGATGTTCGCCGACTCCGTTTATTATTTTTTCAAAAACGAGTCCCTATGCAGTTTTCACCACGTTGTCCCGTTCCAATT
>CAZBUT010000186.1:0-3937 GCA_964495165.1 uncultured Muribaculaceae bacterium
ATAACGCCTAAAATAGCATATATGACATCAATAAATACGTCTCCCCATAAACGAACTTCAATAGAAAACAGAGTAAGAAAAAACATTTGGAGTGTGTAGAATATCCAATTACTTCGTTTGTTTAACATTATCAACACTCCTTGGATTAGTCCAAACAGGCTTGAAGCAATTTCTATCATTGCTGTTGATTTAAAGATTCAACAAAGATGTGTATTTTGCTGATTGCGTCTTCAATACATGCACAAGGATATATTTTTACTGACTTATTGGTTAAGAGGCAAAATTGTATCGGATACCAACAAGGAGTATGCAACTCGCTTTCGGTCTCTTCGTTATCTTGATATTTGACATAAAATATTTGAAGATTTTTTTGCAAAAAGTTAGCGTAAATTACCTCGGCAATAGTGCCGGGACATGATGCGTTATCAAGTAAAAATATAGCTATATCACAACGCTCTATCATTGCTTTTTCACATTGAATAATACTCTCTGCTTTCATGTCCTCTGTTTCGAAGTAGAAAGGTCCAATATAAGTAACTTTACTATTTATACTTACTCCTTCATGCTCCTTGTGATTAAGCAACAGCTCTGTACTTCCGAGTATATTTACTCTATAATCCCTGGAGGCTTCATCTTTATATCCATCTTTAGAATAATCAAAGCAGAAAGCGCCTCCACAAAATATCTTTACCCTCATTGTTAGTGTACTTTGCGAATGATTTAATATTTTATATGTTATCAGTGTCTATTTTTTATATACACTTTGTTTATACAAAATTAAACATAAATTTTGATTGTAACAGCATTAACTGCTTAAGGGAATTTATAGAAATTCCTTTAAGCGAAACAATAAATAACGGGAACTATTCTTTTGAAATCTTTATGTTTTTACCTGGAGTATTTTTGCTTTTGTTTCAATCACATAGCTCGCTATGCTCTTTCTGCAAATCTCAAAAATCCCCTCAAGTAAAAAATCATAAATCTTTTCAAAGTAATTTATAGAAGCTTCCTTAAATAAGAGTGCATACAAGGGACATCTATTGCCACAAATCTTGTTGTCGTGTTTT
The DNA here is from genome assembly GCA_964495165.1 of uncultured Muribaculaceae bacterium. Classification (GTDB taxonomy): domain Bacteria; phylum Bacteroidota; class Bacteroidia; order Bacteroidales; family Muribaculaceae; genus RGIG4079. Next base: position 1,068 of record CAZBUT010000186.1, read on the forward strand.
ACTCCTGATTAGAAAATGTTAATCTTTGTCAGATCAATGATAGGAAAAAACGAGCAATCGTTGTTGTTGCGACCTGGTATGTGCAAGATATAAAAGATGTGTTTTTGCCAACTTCTCATTCCATAAAAAGCAACGGGTCGGTAGCAATTCTTTCTCTAACACCACTAAATATAATATGATCCTTATGCCAAATTAACAAAATGGCGGGGGTAACACCAAATGGTGTAACTGCCAACAACTTATCACATTTTGCCCTCATTCTGCCTTTTTTTACGCAAGTTCTTGCTATCTTTGTCGTAAACAATACGACGGCGTTTATTGTATTTATTTAAAAACTAAAAACATTGTGATATGAAACTGAAAAGTCCGTTATTAATCAATCTGATTATTATGGCTGTGGGTATGATGCTTATAATATTTCACAACCAAAATGTGTTATCGACGATAATTACAATTATCGGCATAGCTTTCATAGTGCCAAGTATCATAAATCTTGTCATGCTGTTTTATGGGCGTAAATCTGAAGCTGCGGGCGAGCCGGGTCGGAGCAATCGTCTTATATCGTATGGAGTTGTAGCAAGTCTTGGCGGAATAGGTCTTGGTGCGTGGATGGTGATAAGCCCTGAAACATTGATCGGTATAATTGTCTATGTGTTTGCGGCAATGATGATTATTGCCGGTCTGTATAATATTATTATGCTCGCATTTGGTCACCGTCCATTGCGATTTCCGCTATGGATGTATATATTGCCGGGGCTGATGACCATTGCCGGCATTATAATATTATGTACCGATGTGAAATCTATAGAGTCAACAGTGGTGCTTATAACCGGCATTGCAATAACCGCGTTTGCGCTTAATCGTTTTGTTGAGATTGGCAAAATCTACGGTGCACATACTCGGCAATAATCTCTACGATGTCATTAATTGGCATTTGTGACGAGTCGATAGTCAAATCGTAGCTTGTGGCATCGCCCCAAGTTTTATCGGTGTAGAAATTATAATAATGGGCGCGTAGCTTGTTGGTCTTTTCTGAACGAGCACGCGCTTCTTCTTTTGAGCAACAGTCACCACGTCGTAATATGCGTTCGATGCGCGCTTCAATCGATGCGTGAACAAATATATTTAAACATCGTGGGTGGTTGCGCAGAACATAGTCGGCACTGCGACCGACTATTACACATGACTCGTTTTCTGCAATTTTGCGTATTACATCGCTTTGGGCTTTATATATGTTGTCGTCGCTTATTGATGATGAACCTTGGTAACATGCCATTGAGCCATATCCGTGATTAAATGTCAACACGCCTCCCCAAAAAGACGGGAAACGCTCGTCGCTACGCGCAACGATTTCTTCACTTATTCCGGATTGTTTTGCCGCTTGGCACAATAGTTCTTTGTCATAATAGCCTATGCCGAGTCTTTCGGCGAGTAGCTTCCCGAGTTCGCGCCCGCCGCTGCCAAATTGGCGCCCGATTGTGATTACATAGTTTTGAGTGTTCATGGCTTGTTGTTATTCAAATTCAGAAAACGCTAATGGAAGCAACGAGTGTATTGATTTAAGCACGTATATATCATTACGCCCTGCGAGCAGTACTCGCACATTTTTGCCGGCAAGCATCTCATATTCCAACAAAGCCTGTCGGCAGGCGCCGCAAGGCGCAATGGGGGTGGAAACTTCTGTCCCGTCAGTACCGCGGGCAGCAATAGCAATGGTTTTGAATGTCGCGTCGGGATATTGTGCATGGGCATAAAAACAAGCCGATCGCTCGGCGCATGTCCCCGATGGATATGCCACATTTTCTTGATTGGCTCCCGTGATGACTTCTCCATTGTCGAGCAATATAGCTGCACCTACGCAAAACTTACTATAGGGAGCATAAGATCGTCGGTTTGCATCGCGAGCCGCATCGACCAATTGCCGGTCAATAATGTTAAGCTCGTCATATTTGACTATCTCGATAGGAGTAATAATATCAAGTTTTTTCATGCTTATATAATATGATTATATAACGCAAATATATACCATCAGAGTTTAATTTGCAATAGAAAAACAATAAAACCACCTTATTTTAAATTGTATTTGGGAAAATAATTCATAAAAATTTTTATAAGTGGGGAATAACTATTAATTTTGCAGTTCGGAAAATGAAATTCCGCTTAGACTGAAATAAGAAACAAAATATAACATGGCAAACGAAAAACAAAACGAGACTCGTACGTCTATCGACGAACTCAATGAAACGCTCACAAACGTTGTAGAGCAAAAAGTTCAAAACAACAAAAAGTCAATTCTTCTGGCTATTGCGGCAGTTGTGGTTGTTGCCGTTGCAGTGATGTTCTTTTTAAACATGCGCCAATCAAATGCATTGGCTGCCGATGAAGCGATCGCGCAAGCCGACATGTCTTTGATTCAAGGTAATGACTCAATTGCATTGACACAATACATGCAAGTTGCAGACAACGAAGGCTACGATGCCGGAAACCGCGCTGCCCTCCAAGCTGCGATTTTGCTTTACAAAAAAGGTGAATACCAAAAAGCTCTCGATTATTTGAGCAAATATTCTCCCGAAGAAGCCATAGTCGGCGCTGCAAGCTACTCATTGCAAGGCGACTGCTATGTGAACCTTGAAAAATACAATGAGGCTGTTGCGGCTTTTGACAAAGCAATCAGCGCATCAGACGACAATGAACTTTACACTCCTTTGTTTATGATTAAGCAAGCTAATGTTTACCGCGAGCTTAAAGACTTCAACAAAGAAGCTGCTGTTTATGAGAAAATCAAAAAAGAATATCCCGGATATGCAGCCGCCTACAATCTCAATATAGACAAGTATATTGAACGTGTCAACCAAATATTGGCAAAGTCC
>CAZBUT010000187.1:0-3913 GCA_964495165.1 uncultured Muribaculaceae bacterium
TTGAAGGCATCGACTGCTCCTGAAATGAGTGATGCCTATTTTATGGTTGTGCCTACTCCTTTTAAGAACAATCATGAGCCAGACACTTCATATGTCGAGTCTGCAACTCGTTCGGTAATCCCTTTTTTGAAACCTGGTGATTTATATGTAATAGAATCGACGTCTCCGATTGGTACTACTGAGGCAATGGCTGAAATTATTTATACTGAACGCCCTGAATTAAAGGGCGAGATTTATATAGCGTATTGCCCTGAAAGAGTCTTACCCGGAAATGTAATATACGAGTTGGTTCATAACGACCGTGTGATAGGCGGGATAAATGACGAGTCTACTGAGAAGGCGATTGCGTTTTATTCTCAATTTGTAAAAGGACAATTGCACAAGACAAATGCACGTACAGCTGAAATGTGTAAACTGACGGAAAACTCATCTCGCGATGTGCAAATTGCTTTTGCAAATGAATTGTCGTTTATTTGTGATCGTGCCGGAATCAACGTGTGGGAACTTATCACGCTTGCCAATAAGCACCCTCGTGTAAATATTTTGCAACCCGGTTGTGGGGTGGGTGGTCATTGCATCGCAGTCGACCCATATTTTATTACTGCAGATTATCCCAAAGAGTCAAAAATTATAGCTCAGGCTCGGGAAATTAATAACTATAAAGCAGATTGGTGTGCCGAGAAGGTGGTAAACGCTATGCTGCGTTTTGAGTTGGATAACAAACGCACTCCGGTTGTAGCCATGATGGGGTTGGCTTTTAAACCGGATATTGATGATTTAAGAGAGTCCCCGGCAAAATATATTACAACAAAAGTTATGCAAAAATGCAATAATGCAAGTATTCTTGTCGTTGAACCTAATGTAAGCGAACACAATGTTTTTAAGTTGACTGATTATAATGAAGCTTTTGAGTCTGCTGACATTGTTGTATTCCTTACTGCTCATACTCCGTTTAAAACTTTGCAATGGAGAGAGGATAAAGTGATACTTGATTTTTGCGGAATTTTCAAAAGATAATAATGACGATATATCCGGTAACATTGAATGGAGTTAATGTCCTTCCGTTTGAGTCGGCTGATGCACTTATTGAATATGCAAATAGCCGTAAGGGTATTTTGGTTGCAATAAATGCAGAGAAAATACTTAATGCAAATGAAGAGACACGTGCAATAATCAATAACAATATCGGATATTGTGACGGTTCCGGCGCTGTACTTGCTGTAAGACAGAAAGGTCATAAAAATGCGTGTAAAATAGCCGGTTGTGAATTGTGGCTTCATATCATAGCTCGGTTTCATCATGAAAAGTCGTTTTATCTGATTGGGGCAAAACCTGGAGTGGTCAATGACGTTGTCGATAAGTTGAAGGAAGAATATCCGGGAATCAATATAGTCGGTTATAGAGACGGATATATTAAAGATGATGTTGAACGGCAGGCTTTGATAGATGATGTTGCCGAGAAGAAACCCGATGTGGTTTTTGTTGCGATGGGGTCTCCCAAACAAGAGATATTGATGTCGGAAATGTTACAACGGCACAGAGCAATTTACCAGGGGCTTGGAGGTAGTTTTGATGTCTATTCAGGACATCAAAAACGTGCGCCAAAATGGTGGATAGATCATAATATGGAATTTGCCTATCGCCTTATAAAGCAACCCAAACGTATAACTCGGAATATACATTTTGTTAAGTACGCATATTGGCTCATGACCAAAAATTTGTAGTATGAAAAAGATAATGTTGGTTTTTGGCACTCGCCCCGAAGCCATTAAAATGGCACCGTTGGTAAAGGAGTTGCAAAAACATACTGATAGATATCAAACAATTGTGTGTGTAACCGGTCAGCATCGTCAAATGCTTGATCAGGTACTTTATTTGTTTGAAATCACCCCCGATTATGACCTTAATATCATGAAGCAGGGGCAAGACCTTTTTGATGTGAATTCTCGCATATTGTTGGGTATGAGAGATGTGCTTAGCGCATGTTCTCCTGATTTAGTGCTTGTGCATGGTGATACCGCCACATCGACAGCCGCGGCTTTAAGCGCGTTTTATAAACAAATTCCTGTCGGTCATGTTGAAGCGGGATTGCGGACATTCGATATATATAGCCCGTGGCCTGAAGAGATGAACCGGCAACTGACGGGACGGATTGCCACATTGCATTTTGCTCCGACAGAAACAGCGCGTAAGAATCTTTTACAAGAAAATACCCTCGATAAAAATATTACGGTTACAGGAAACACTGTGATTGATGCATTGTATGCAGTGGTAGATAAAATTGATACAAATGCCGAACTTCAAATGTCAATATCTGAGCATATAGTTTCATTAGGCTATGATGTGTCTCGATTAGAGAACAATCGGCGTCTTGTTTTAGTGACCGGACACCGACGTGAAAATTTTGGAGACGGCTTCATGAATATATGTGGAGCATTGAAAGAATTAGCACTTAGATATAGTGATGTTGATTTTGTGTACCCGATGCATTTGAATCCGAATGTGCGACGACCAATAGAAGATGTGTTTGGTAATCAAAACCTTCCCAATGTCTTTTTTATAGAGCCTTTGGATTATTTATATTTTGTATATATGATGAAGCAAAGTTATCTGATTTTGACAGATAGCGGAGGTATTCAAGAAGAGGCTCCATCTTTAGGAAAACCGGTATTGGTGATGAGGGAAGTGACCGAACGTCCGGAACCATTAGAAGCCGGAACGATACGGTTGGTCGGGACAAATCGTGATCTGATTATAACTGAAACATCGCGTTTCCTTGATGATAAAGCATATTACGAAGCAAATCAGCGTATCGCAAATCCATATGGCGACGGAAATGCATGTAGCCGCATAACAAAAGCAATTAACGACTTTTTTGAATAGCTATAATAGCTTTTATTGGGTGTTGTTCAGTCTTATGGCTTTAGTATAAGATGGGACGGTGAATTCTATATGGACTTTGGTTTGGAGGTGTTTAGCTGACGGGGTTTCCAGCGGGGGAGGGTGAATGTGAATTGGAGCCCGCCTGTGGGCAGGTTGTTTACTGTGATTGAGCCTCCGAGTGTGATGATTGTATTCCGCACGATTGGCAGTCCGAGACCGGTGCCACCGACTTTGCGTGAACGTCCAGCATCGATGCGGTAAAATCGTTCAAACAAGTGAGGCAAATATTGGGGATCAACTCCTACTCCGTTGTCGTAGAATGTGAATGTGTAAAATTTATCGTCTTCGGCGGTGAGTTTTATGCCCATTTCAGTTCCGTGAGAGTAGGTGGCGGCGTTGCGCACGAGGTTGAGTATGGCCTCGTTGAGCAGGCTGTTGTTGCCTTTGACGATACAATCCAATGGCAGGTCAAATACGAATGCCATGTCTCCGTTAATCGGCGTGTTTTCAAGGTCGTTGGATATGGCGTAGATGAGGTCGTGAAAGTTGACATCTGTCGTTGGTATTTTTCCTGCTTCGTCAAGGCGTGTTATTGTCGAAATGTCATTGAGCAGGGTGCATAACCGCTCAACGTGGTGTTGGGTTTTTTCTATAAAGTGACGTTGAGTCTCTTTGTCCATTGTCGGATCATCGATAATCGTGTCGATATATCCTTTGATTATGCCGATGGGTGTTTTCAACTCATGGTTGATGTTGTTGGTGAGCTCTCTTTTTATACGGCTTTTTTCTTCGACAGCGTGCATGGCGATGCGGTGTTCTTTGGCATGTTGCTCTATGGCTTTGTCTTTTTCGCGATAGAGTCTTATTATCTGCCGGCTGATGTCGCCAAGTTCATCTGACGGGAATTTGTCGGTAGATATAAGTGTTTTGTCATTGTTGGCTACACGATCGGCAAAGTCTCGCAACAACGATACGCTACGTCCGATATATCTGGTGGCGTAAAATGCTATGATTATGACAATTGATGTCA
>CAZBUT010000188.1:0-3904 GCA_964495165.1 uncultured Muribaculaceae bacterium
TGTTTTTCACAGTGCCACAAAAAAATCCAATGAGTATTACCTATTGTGCTGTGAAATTTCGTACCTTTGCAACTTGAAAATTAATTATACAGTTTCTTAGGTATGCAGAAGATTAGAAACATAGCCATTATCGCACACGTCGATCATGGCAAGACCACGATTGTTGACAAAATGCTTCTCGCGGGGAATCTTTTTCGCGAAAACCAAAATGCAGGAGAACTTATCCTCGACAACAACGACTTAGAGCGAGAACGCGGTATCACAATCCTGTCTAAAAATGTCTCTATTAATTATAAAGATTATAAAATAAACATTATCGATACCCCGGGACACGCCGACTTTGGCGGCGAGGTTGAGCGTGTACTTAATATGGCCGACGGTTGCTTGCTACTTGTCGATGCTTTTGAAGGTCCGATGCCACAGACTCGCTTTGTGCTCCAAAAAGCCATACAAATGGGACTGAAACCGGTTGTTGTCGTAAATAAAGTAGACAAACCAAACTGTCGTCCCGACGAGGTGCAGGAAATGGTATTTGATTTGATGTTTAACCTTGAAGCGACAGAAGATCAGCTCGATTTCCCCACTATATTTGGTTCGGCAAAACAAGGCTGGATGAATACCGATTGGCGCAAACCAACCGACAATATCCTCCCCCTGCTTGACGCTATCATAGAATATATCCCCGAGCCGCAAACACTTGAAGGAGATGCCCAAATGCTCATCACTTCGCTCGACTACTCGTCATACGTAGGACGTATTGCTATCGGTCGAGTCCATCGTGGCGAATTGCGCGAAGGCATGGACATCGCGCTCTGCAAGAAAGACGGCTCGATCGTCAAACAACGCATCAAAGAATTGCACACATTTGAAGGAATGGGACGCAAAAAGGTGGGATCGGTCAAAAGTGGAGACATCTGCGCACTTGTGGGACTTGACGGTTTTGAAATCGGCGACACGGTTGCCGATATCAACAATCCTGAGCCACTGCCAAGAATCGCAATCGACGAGCCTACTATGTCTATGACATTCACCATAAACGACAGTCCTTTCTTTGGTCGCGACGGAAAATTTGTCACATCGCGACATATTGGTGACCGCTTGACTAAAGAGCTTGACCGAAATCTTGCTTTGAGAGTAACAAAAGCCGACCACGAAGATGTTTGGACCGTGTTTGGACGCGGTGTGTTACACTTGTCGGTTTTGATCGAGACCATGCGCCGTGAAGGTTATGAACTACAGGTCGGACAACCACAAGTCATCATCAAAGAGATCGACGGCATAAAATGTGAACCGGTCGAATTGCTCACAATCAACGTGACCGAAGAATATTCAAGCAAAATCATCGACATGGTAACACGTCGCAAAGGCGAAATGCTATCAATGTCGGCACAAAACGACCGCATTCACATGGAGTTTCAAATTCCCTCACGCGGTATTATCGGATTGCGCAACAACGTGCTCACCGCTTCGGCCGGTGAGGCTATCATGGCTCACCGATTCCTTGAATACCAGCCTTGGAAAGGCGACATCGAACGGCGTACAAACGGCTCGCTGATTGCCATGGAAGCAGGAACTGCCTATGCCTACGCTATCGACAAGCTGCAAGACCGTGGACGATTCTTCATCTTCCCACAAGAAGAAGTTTATGCCGGACAGGTCGTAGGAGAAAATGCCAAAGACAACGATATTGTGGTCAATGTCACAAAATCAAAAAAACTCACCAATATGCGCGCTTCTGGCGCCGACGACAAAGCCCGCATAATTCCCCCCGTTGTCTTCAGCCTTGAAGAAGCTCTTGAATACATTAAAGAAGATGAATATGTTGAAGTGACCCCCAACCACTTGCGTCTGCGCAAAATCATACTTGACGAACTTGAACGCAAACGCGCCAACAAAGCATAATTCAAGTAGTTAATAAATCATAAAGCGCTCCGTGCAATTAAACGATTGCCACGGAGCGTTGTCTTTATATTACATCAACATTAATAATTTAACGTATGAAAATTTTTCTAAGACTACTAATGGCAATAGCGATTATCGCTACATTGGGATTGGTTGCTCATGCCGACCAACACATCGACTCCGCCCAATTGCCTGCAACAGCCAAGGCTCTCATCTCAAAGCACTACGCTAACACGGCTGTCAGAGAATGTGAAAAAGACGGAGGAAAATACGAAGTTGAACTGCGCAATGGCGTTGACCTTGAATTTACCTCCGACGGGAAGTTACTCAAAATAGACGCAGGCAGCAAAAAAGTACCTGTCGCTCTACTAAAAGAAATATTGCCGGTCAATGCCGTTAAGGAATTAGAGTCTCGCAAATCACTTGACAACGTGGAAGAAGTTGAGATACGCAACGCAAGCATAAAAGTCGAGTTGCATAAACTTTTCAACGATGAGTTGCGATTTGACACTCAAGGCAATCTGCTTTCAACCGGAGAATAATTCCTTATTAAAAACACACAACTTTAGATTCTAAAAATGAGGCTCAGAGTCTCATTTTTTTGCATCATTAATATATAAAAACTGATTACGGAATAGGACAATGTCTAAGTACCAACCACATCAAATAATTTTCTTAATTTTGCAGATAAGAAAATTAAAAACATAAATTAGCTCCTTATATCTATGAAGTCAATTTACATTTTAATGCTATTTTTCATTGGCTTAACTGCATACGCCACCAATCCAACAACACAAACCACAAATGAAAACCAATCAATAAACGAACGTGAGGATAACTTTTATAACCCCGATTACATATACATTGATTCTATTTACGAAGTTCCAATGTTATATACATGGCTTGATGCGACTCAAACATTAAGTCTCACAAACAAGAACTCAATAACCGTCAAAGCTTTTGAACAGACCAATCTATATACCAACCAACAAAATTATTTCATAAGTTTAAAATCTAATTTCAGTTCATTCTGGACTACCATAAAACGGTCTATTGAAATTGCAGTTTCCTACAATGACGCAGTATCAATTGTCTCTGCGTTGAAATGCATCTATGAATACTGCAACAACGATCCATTCCACAACTCTCAAGAAGAGATAAAATATCATAAAAACCTAACCTCTGGTATCAATTTAGACATAAGTCTATACTACAACACAAAAAAATATCGTTGGGAGACAAAAATAGAATTCTCAACAAATTCGTCTTCGACAATAACCCATTACCTGAGTGAAGAATTGAAGAACCAAAGTGGCGGGTTTGCTATATATGGTTGGCTAAAAAACACGAACTCCGACCTTCCTGAATTAATCAACAATATTGAGCATTGTTTGTCTATTTTAGACAATAGAGCTAAAGAATCAAACAAAACCGAACTGATCTGCACATCTCAAGAAAACGGACAAACAATATACTATTTAAAGGGATACGCAACACATGAAGATACAGTTCCAAACGAGACACCGTACATCAATAAATACTCACATACACTTTTCATGAAAAACCATTCATACACCATAAACCGATTGACGAATAATCTAATTGAAAAAGATTATCCGCAAATAGAAGATTGGGGAAGATATGGGACTATAGACGTTGAGATTAATAAAACCGGAGCTGTGATTTCCTCAAAATTGATACTTTCCCCAATTGCCACAGACAACAATATCAGCAATCGAATAATATCAATAATTCTAATGAAAATCAATGAATATAAATTTCCATCAATGCAGGCAGAGGATTTTCCTGGCATAGAGAGTCTGCAAATACATATTCCCTTATTATCTTCTCCACAGCGGGCTCCTAAAAAATCTACATTAAATGATACCGCCTACTGAGACAATCTCAATAGGCGGAATAATGTGGAGATGGAGGGACTTGAACCCTCGTCCAAACGCGGAACTAATGCGCTTTCTACATGCTTAGTCTCTACTTGGTTGTA
>CAZBUT010000189.1:0-3903 GCA_964495165.1 uncultured Muribaculaceae bacterium
AGAATAAACAAGATACAACTGTTGCTGAAAGCTCAGCACATAGATGCTATGCTTATTGGCAGCAATGCCAACCTGTATTATACTGCAGGACGGGTTTTCAACGGATTTGCATTCATCCCCCAAGAAGGGAAATTGATTTATTTTGTACGTCGCCCCATAGGACTTGACGGCGACAATGTCATCTACATACATAAACCGGAACAAATCATTGAGCATATAGATACCTCTAAAATAGGCTCAATAGCATTTGAGCTTGACACTACTCCATTCTCGACAATCGAACGTTACAAAAAAGTGTTTACTGACGCATCGACATGCAATGCATCTCCGATACTCCGCCAAGCCCGCTCGGTGAAAACCGATTTTGAGCTTGATTGTCTAAAACGCTCCGGGTTGAAACACGCTATGGTATATAGCCATATACCTGCATTGTACCAAAACGGAATGACCGATTTGGAACTGCAAGTAGAAATAGAAAGATTGTCTCGCCTTGAAGGTTGCTTGGGGCAGTTCCGCATAAGCGGTGAGTCAATGGAGTTATTCATGGGCAATTTGCTCTGCGGAGATAATGCCGACAATCCCACTCCATATGATTTTGCCATGGGTGGCGCCGGGCTCGACACTTCGCTACCCGTAGGTTGCAACGGCACAACGATAAAACGAGGCATGACTGTAATGGTAGATATGAACGGCAATTATACGGGATATATGACCGATATGACTCGTGTATTCTCTTTGGGAGAAATTAGTGAATTGGCAATCAAAGCCCACAATTGCTCTCGGCGTATTGTCAAAGAACTTGCATCAATGGGAATACCGGGTGTGGCAGCAAAAGAATTATATAACAAAGCCTTGGATATCGCGACCGAAGAAAACCTTGAAGAATATTTCATGGGACATCGGCAGAAAGCCGGATTCGTAGGACATGGCGTAGGCATTGAGGTTAACGAATCCCCTGTCCTTGCTCCCCGTAGTCGAGACATACTTGAAGCAGGCAATGTGATCGCCTTAGAGCCGAAATTTGTTATCCCCGGAACAGGAGCCGTAGGCGTCGAAAACACCTATATTGTTACCTCAGAAGGCATGGTCTCTATTACAAACGCACCTGAAAAAATCATAAGTTTGGACTAAAACCGATTGAATGCATTCCATAGCACATAAGATAGATACAGAACTGTTTCACATTGTTGGCAAAGTTGCCGATGAGCTGAACCGCGAATGCTATACCGTGGGAGGCTATGTTCGTGATTTGTTTCTTAATCGTCCGTCAAAAGACATTGACTTTGTAACGGTAGGCAGCGGAATAGAGGTCGCCGAGGCTCTCGCATCAAAGATAGGACGCGGAGCGCATCTGTGCGTGTTTCAGAATTTTGGCACGGCACAAGTGAAATATCATGCTACCGAGCTTGAATTTGTAGGCGCCCGTCGCGAATCATACCGCAGAGACAGTCGTAAACCGATTGTGGAGGACGGCACACTTGACGATGATATTTCCCGTCGAGACTTCACTATTAATGCTATGGCTCTATGCGTCAACGCCAATCGGTTTGGAGAATTGATTGATAAATTTGGAGGCATCGAAGATTTACAACATAAAATAATACGTACTCCGCTTGATCCTGACATTACATTCAGTGACGACCCATTGCGTATGATGCGAGCAGTGAGATTTGCCACTCAACTCAATTTCACTATTTATCCTGAGACATTAGATGCTATTAAGCGCAATGCCGAGCGCATTTCGATCATTTCAAAGGAGCGAATTGTTGACGAATTGATGAAAATAATGACCTCGCCAAAGCCATCAATCGGTTGGGACCTGCTCTACCACTGCGGTTTATTGAAACAGATATTTCCCGAACTCGCAGCAATGAAAGGTGTAGAAACCGTAAACGGGCGCGGCCACAAAGATAATTTTTACCACACGCTTGAAGTGCTTGACAATGTCGCACAAAAAAGCGATAATGTGTGGTTGAGGTGGGCTGCTCTCATGCATGACATCGCCAAACCCGTAACCAAACGCTGGGATAACTCTATAGGCTGGACCTTCCACAATCATAACTTCATAGGAGCAAAGATGATTCCACGCATTTTCCGAAATATGAAACTCCCATTAAACGAGAAGATGAAATATGTTCAAAAAATGGTGGAATTACACATGCGCCCTATCGCACTTGTCGAAGATGAGGTAACAGACTCGGCCGTGAGACGTTTGCTTTTTGATGCCGACAATGACATAGAAGATCTTATGACCTTGTGTGAAGCCGACATCACCTCTAAGAATCAGGAAAAAGTGAGACGATTCCTCGATAATTTCTTGCTTGTACGCAAAAAGCTTGTGGAAATTGAAGAGAAAGACCGTATCCGCAATTTCCAGCCACCCGTTTCAGGAGAGGAGATCATGGAAATCTTTGGACTTTCCCCATCACGCGAAGTCGGCATTATAAAAGAACATATCAAAAATGCCATTTTAGACGGCGAGATACCCAACGAACGAGAAGCAGCCTACTCCTTAATGCTCAAAAAAGCCTCGGGAATGGGACTCCACCCCGTCAAATAACAACATAACTCCGACCGTAATGCCGGAGTTATGTTGTTATTTGACATTTCGATCGAGATTACATTACACCACGCTCACGAAGGCGACATTGCCAAGCCCAAGCCGAACGCATTGTCTCTTCGATTGATGTATCGGCACGCCAACCAAGTACGTTGTTGGCATATTCGGGATTGGCCCACACTTTTTCAATATCACCGGCTCGACGACCTACAATCTTGTGAGGAACTTCTACTCCCGTAGCTTTTTCAAATGCAGATATAAGTTCTTTTACCGACAAACCAACACCTGTACCAAGATTAAAGGTTTCAACGTTTGACTCACTCTTATCCTCAAGCATACGCTTAACAGCTACCACATGAGCTTTAGCAAGATCTACGACATTTATAAAATCTCGGATACAAGACCCGTCGGGGGTATCATAGTCATCACCAAATACGCTCAACTCTTTGCGTATGCCAATTGCAGTCTGAGTCAAATAAGGTATCAGATTCTGAGGCACACCATTGGGCAACTCTCCTATTTCGGCTGACGGGTGTGCACCCACAGGATTGAAATAGCGCAGTATCACACTCTTAAACGGAGCGCCGGAATCTATAGTATCAGTTATTATTTCCTCACATATCTGCTTTGTATTGCCGTAGGGTGATGTAGCTTTCTTAATTGGAGTGGCTTCTGTGACAGGATTTACATCAGGTTCACCATAAACAGTACAAGAAGAAGAAAACACAATGCCTTTTACTCCATATTCACCCATTAGATCAAGCAAATTAAGTAATGTGTTAATATTATTGCGATAATACAATATCGGTTTTTGCATAGATTCGCCCACAGCCTTGCTTGCTGCAAAATTTATAACACCCGCTATGCCCTTATATTTTTCAAACAAAAGGCGCATTGAATCCATGTCGGTACAATCGGCTTCGACAAAGTCGGGTCTTGTACCCGTTATGCGCTCAATTCCGTCAAGCACTTCTATATTGCTATTTGACAAATTATCAACTATTACCACTCCATAGCCCTCATTTTGCAGTTCAACAACTGTATGAGATCCTATATATCCGGTACCACCGGTAACGAGAATCAATTCCTTTTTCATCACATTTATTTCTGATTATAAATATGGGATTTATACAACCACACAGCAAAATTAGCCATTTTTCTTTGTTTCGCAAAGCGACCACATTTTTTTGACTGTTTCAATTGCCATATCCTTGTTTGTAAATTCAATTAAATATCTTTATATTTGTAGAAGATTTTAATTTCAAGTGTTTATCACCTTATTTCTAAGATAAGGCAAGTTCTATAAATTAAGCTATTGTTAATCAGTGTATTATTTGTATATT
>CAZBUT010000190.1:0-3851 GCA_964495165.1 uncultured Muribaculaceae bacterium
GTTATTGATAACCAACTGACTCTCTTTTGATTATTTTCATCGAACTCACGTTAAATATTATCTTTGTAGAGGTATTTTGCTAACAGGAATTTAATAAAAGTTGATATGAAGAGAGTTGTAGTGGCTTGCGTTTTGTCGCTGATCGGTATTACAGTTGCGTCTCAATGGCGAGAAGATATATTAGGCGATGATTACACGTGTGTCACGATTAATCACCCCGACGATTATAGTGGTAAGGTAGTTTCTACTGTTGTCAAAAAATTGTCTGATGAAAGTTCCACTATTGGTGTATTGTATATTCATGGATATAATGATTATTTCTTTCAAAAGGAGTTGGGAAATGTGTTTGTCAATGCCGGAATAAATTTCTATGCAACAGATTTGAGAAAATACGGTCGCTCGATTATTGATAGGAAAAAAGCATTTGAAGCAAGAGACATTAAAGAGTATTATGCTGATATCGATTCAGCAATAAGCATAATGAAACGTGATGGAGTACGGCATATTATCATTATGGGTCATTCTACAGGAGGCTTAATCTCTCTGCGCTATTTGCAAGACAATAAGGTCGAAGACATATCGGGATTAATACTAAACAGTCCGTTTTTGGAGTGGAATATGAGTGCTGTGATGAAAGATGTGGCGATACCGGTAGTTGGCAACGTCGGTCGATTTCTACCGGATTGGCCTATTTCGCAGGGTTCAAGCACAGCCTATGGAGAGAGTTTGCACAAATACTTTCATGGCGAATGGGAGTATAATCTTGAGTGGAAGCTTATGCCTTCGCCCGATGTGAGAGCCGGCTGGTTGCGCGCGATAGACAATGCTCATGCTGCGTTGCGTTGTGGAACAAAGATCAATGTCCCGATTCTGCTGATGCATTCCGAACGCAGTGTTTATGGCGAAAAATGGAATGAAGATTTTATGTCGGGCGACGCTGTTTTAAATGTTGATGACATATCACGAATAGGTCGGACTCTGGGATATTCAATAAGAGAAGCCACCGTGAAAGGTGGCTTGCATGACTTGGTCTTATCTCGTCAAGAAATTAGAAATGCCGTATATGACAGCATGTTGCGTTGGATTGACGAGTTGACTGCTATTTATCGTCAATAGAATCTTCGTCAAGAGTACGTGCGATTTGGTCACGTGCCAAAAGTAACAGGTTATCAAGCTTTTCCTTGCGACGCATTGCCGACTTCAATTCAGAGATAATTGTTGCATATTGATAGGTGTCGGCAAAAGCCTTAGCTTGTTCGCTTGAAATTTTTACCTTTTTGTCATTTTTGCCGTTGAAACGCAATATGATAGATTGTCCGGTATGTTTTTGTGCAAATTTACCCAATGTATCACATTCGCTATTGATAAATGTAATCATTTCAGATCCGCCCGAACGATAGTTGCGATCGCCGTCGTAAGGTACTGTGGCAGTTGTCGCATCATCACCTCCTGCAAGAAAAGATACAGAAGTGTGATTGGATTTTGAGGTGAGTGATGAAATCACGTAAAAATCGCCATCGGTGGTGATGCGTGCTTGAATACCTGAGGATTCAAACAGTGGTTTATCTGCCTTTATTGCCACGATATATGGCTCTACAAGTTTAGGGTCATTAACTCGTTTGAATAGAGGAGTCATTTTAACGTAGTCTGTTTGCAGGACGGCAATAAGGCTGTCGTTACTCTCAATGTCGCGCAAAGTTTTGCCTTCGATTGCTTTGGGACGCATGTGCATTGCTTGGCGTCTGATTTCTATTTGCTTAGGATAGGCTTTGTCTATAGAGTCAAGTAAAGCGACTGCTGTAGTGTAGTCTTTTATAATAACAGCTTCTTCTGCACTTTGGTATAGTTTAAGAGCTGCTTTTTCTTCACTATCGACGCATGACGATAGCATGATTGCTACTGTTATTAATATTGATTTACTTACTGCGTTGAACATCTTTAACTCCTTTTACTGTCTTTATTTTTTTTATTAAGTTATTAAGTGTATGGGTATCGCTTACGCCAACAACGAGATAGCCTTGAAACAGTCCGTCGTTTGAATCGATAGCGATGTTGCGTAGGGATACATCTTTTTCCTTGGTTATGATTGATGTGACATTTGTTACTATGCCTATGTCGTCATGTCCTACTATGCGCAATGTCGCTCCAAACTGTTCACCAAGCTTACCTGACCATTTTGTGGTGATAAGACGGTATGGGTATTTTTCGCGTATGTTTTGAGAGTTCGGACAGTCTTTGCGGTGAATCTTTATAACCCCTTCGGAAGATACAAATCCAAACACGTCGTCGCCATAAATTGGGTTGCAACATTTTGCTAATTTGTAGTTGATGCCTTTTATGTTGTTGCCAATGATTAGAACATCACTATGAGTTGAATCCTCTTCAGTCGATGTTTGCAGAGTGAAACCTTCGGCTGAACGTGTTTCTGTGATTTCTGCCGATAGCTTATGCTCTAATGCCTCATATTCTTCGATTACATTATTTACGTCTAATTTTTCTTGAGCAATACCGTCATAGAAATCAGTAACGGTTTTAAACCCTTTTTTCTTGATGAGTTTCATCAATACAGGCTCTTCTACATCTATTTTGCGGTTTTTAAATCGGCGATGCAGCAATTCTTTACCAAACTCAGCCGATTTGTTGTTCATTTCGTGAACCGTCTGACGTATTTTATTGCGAGCTTTAGAGGTTACGACAAAGTTGAGCCAATCGAGTTTGGGTGCTTGGTTTGACGATGTGAGTATCTCAACCGTATCACCACTTTTGAGCCTATAGTTGAGTTTTTGATTTTTGCCATTGACTTTACCCCCGGTGCATGAGCAACCAAGCTTTGAATGAATGTTGAAAGCAAAATCAAGAACAGATGCACCTAACGGCAACTTATACAGGTCTCCTTTAGGCGTGAACACAAAGACTTCTTTGTCGTAGATGTCCATTTTCATGTTCTTCATAAGTTCCATAGGTCCGGTTTCGGCTGCTTCAAGTATATCACGCACGTTGTTCATCCAAGCATCAAGGTTTGACTCGCTTTTGATGCCTTTGTATTTCCAATGGGCAGCCAGACCTTTTTCGGCAATAAGATCCATGCGTTTGGTGCGTATCTGCACTTCCACCCATTTATTCTCCGGACCATAGACCGTAATATGTAACGACTCATAACCGTTGCTTTTGGGTATGCTCAACCAGTCTTTCATACGCGACGGATTAGGTTGATACATATCGGTTATGAGTGAATATGCCAACCAACAATCGCTCTTTTCCTTGTGTATTGGTGAGTCGAGAATGATGCGTATTGCAAACAAGTCGTATATGCTGTCTAAATCATTGTTTTGCTTGCGTATTTTGTTCCAAATCGAATATATTGACTTAGTACGGCCTTTTATGTCAAATTTCAACCCTTCAGATTCAAGTTTCTCTTTTATAGGTCTTATGAAATCGGCAATGTAGGCATCACGTTTTACTTTAGTCTCGTTGAGTTTGTGGGCAATGTCGGTATATGTTTCACGATTGGTGTATTTTAAAGACATGTCTTCAAGCTCTGATTTAATAGCATACAACCCTAATCGGTGAGCCAAAGGGGCATATAAATAGTTTGACTCATAGGCTACGTCGTGAACATATTTTTCGTTTGGGTGATGGTTTATTGTCCTCATCAAAGCCAATCGGTCAACAATCATGATAATAATAACACGAATGTCTTCGGCAAAAGTGAGTAGCAATTTGCGGAAATTATCACTCTCTACGGCGGCTTGCTTACTGTATAACGTTGACACTTTGAGCAATCCGCGTATGAGTTTTGCAATGTCATCACCCCATTGTTTTACAATTTCATCGGCCGGAATAAACTCAGA
>CAZBUT010000191.1:0-3849 GCA_964495165.1 uncultured Muribaculaceae bacterium
CTCCCGGCAGCCCACATTGAGACAAATGCCGTTACAAGCAAAGCCAAAAACATTTTGAAGTAAACGCGCTTCATCACAAGCGACACGCGCTGTGACAGCGATTGTTCAAATTGATTCATTGAGAAGTTGTCCATATATAATCGATTAATTAATAGGTTACTATATAAAACAAATTTGAGGTTACATTCGTTCGGGCACTTTGATTCCGAGCAATCCCATACCGGCGCTTATCACACGCGAAGTGCAGTCGCTCAGGCAGAGGCGCAGTGAGCGTATTCCTTCATTTTCTTCCTTCATGATTGAATAATCGTGATAGAATTGGTTGTATTCTTTAACCAACTCGTATACATAGTTGGCAATAAGAGCCGGGCTGTAGGTCTTACCTGCTTCAGAAACAACTGTCGGGAAATCGGTCAATCGCTGAATGAGCGCGATTTCTTTATCGTTTGGCTCAACGGTAGAATAGTCGGTCGCCGAGTAGCCCATTTCGGTTGCTTTGCGCAACACAGAGCGTATGCGGGCATAGGTGTATTGGATAAAAGGACCGGTATTTCCGTTAAAGTCTATTGACTCTTTTGGGTTGAATGTCATGTTCTTGCGCGGGTCGACCTTGAGCAAGAAATATTTCAACGCGCCGAGACCCACGATTTCAGAAATAGAGTCGGCTTCTTCGGCAGTGCAACCGTCAAGTTTGCCAAGCTCTTTTGATACTTCGCGAGCCGATGACACCATTTCTTCCATAAGATCGTCGGCATCTACAACCGTTCCTTCGCGGCTTTTCATCTTCCCCTCGGGCAATTCGACCATGCCATAAGAGAAATGCACCAAATCCTTGCCCCATTTAAATCCGAGGCGGTCAAGCAATAGCGACAACACTTGGAAATGGTAGTTTTGTTCATTGCCCACAACATATATCATCTTGTCGATAGGATAATCTTGATAGCGAAGTTTTGCTGTGCCTATATCTTGTGTCATGTACACCGAGGTACCGTCGCTGCGCAGCAAAAGTTTGTGGTCAAGTCCGGCATCGGTCAAATCGGCCCACACCGAGTTGTCCTCTTTGCGGTACATGATACCCTTTTCAAGCCCTTCAAGCACTTTTTCTTTTCCTTCAAGGTAGGTGTTGCTTTCGTAGTAGATTTTGTCAAAGTCAACGCCCATGCGCTTGTAGGTTTCGTCAAACCCTGCATATACCCATGTGTTCATCATTTCCCACAATGAACGTATTTCGGGGTCTTTCTGTTCCCAGTGGCGAAGCATTTCACGGGCTTCGAGCATCAATGGCGAGGCTTTTTCAGCTTCTTCCTGGCTCATGCCTTTTTCCATAAGCTCTTTGAGTTCAGCCTTGTAATGCTTGTCAAATAATACATAGAAATCACCTATCAGGTGGTCGCCTTTTTTGCCGGTTGATTCGGGTGTTGCACCCTCGCCCCACTTTTTCCATGCAAGCATTGACTTGCAGATGTGAATACCACGGTCATTCACGATATTGGTCTTGACAACGCGGTTGCCACAGGCTTTCAATATCTCCGACAGGCTGTAGCCCAAAAGATTGTTGCGCACGTGTCCCAAGTGCAAAGGTTTATTGGTGTTAGGCGATGAATACTCGACCATTACAAGCGGACTTTCTTCGGTAGCCGCAGTAACGCCATAGTTTTCTGTTTCACTGATGTGGCTTAGCACCGAGTTCCAGAATGTCGGCTCTATAACAATGTTAAGGAAGCCCTTTATCACATTGAAACGGTTTACCGCCGGCTCGTTGGCTACAAGCCACTCCCCTATCTCTGTACCTACGGCTTCAGGCGATTTGCGGGCTGCTTTTACCCATGGAAACACGACAATGGTGAGATTGCCTTCAAATTCTTTCTTGGTTGTTTGCGGAGTGATCGATGACGCGTCAACCTCCACTGCATAAAGCTCGTTCACGGCACGAGCTACAGCTTGCGCTATAATATTATCTATAGACATACTTTTCCACAATTTATAAATTTCACCACAAAGATACGAAAATGTCTTGGAATATAATCATTTGCCGGGATTTTAAACAGCTTCTTAATGGAGTGTTGAAAATTTTGTTTAACTTTGCGGTCTGTTAAAAACACAAATATCTTTAATCTTGCAAAAATATTTAAAGAAGAAATAATAAATCAATCAAAACATGAAAATTCATCATTTTTCAAAAGCAGCCGCTCTGTTGGCTGTCGCTTTTTCATTGTCGGCCTGTATTGACGATGATTATGATCTTTCGGATATTGATACTACGGCTGAGTTTCAGGTGAAAGATCTGGTGCTTCCGGTAAATATCGATGAGATATATCTTGACAATATTATCGATGTGACGGAGGGAAGCCAAATAAAGATACTTAACGATGAGTATGTTTTCGTACAAGACGGAGAGTATGAATCAGGAGAAATCTCTATTCCGCAGGTGTATTTTGACGCTCCGGCGGTCGCTCCGGTAAACACGACTGTGGCGCTTGCCGGAAATGTAGATATCAATCCTATGGATATTGCTCCGGCTGCAATGGAGTTGCACTACCCTATCGGCGAACAAATTTCGCCATTCTCTTATAAGGCGACATCAGTGAGCGATTTCATTGTTGATATGAAGCGCATTGGGACTGATTTCACTGTGAAAATTGAATTTTCTATCGACGGTCTCGACAACATCGTTGACTCTTACATTTTGCGTAATTTCAAACTTCAGATAGCAAAGGGGCTTACACTTGCCTCTAATGAAGGTGTGTATGATGCTGAAACGGGAATACTATCGTTGAGCGATGGTACGCATTATGGAAATTCCTTAGCTTTTGAAATGAAAATCTCGGCAGTCGATATCAGCGATGCCGGTATAGATTATGACCATGAAAACCACTCTATCGTGTTTGACGGCAATGTCGGCATTTACTCGGGAGAGGTTGTTGTGACTGACGCTAATTTGAAAGAAGGTGTAAGCTTGATGAACTTGCCTAAGTCAATAGGTCTGCACTCAAAATTTGATTTCAGCCGCATGTTGATAACATCGTTCACAGGACGCATTAAATACAGTTTTGACGGTCTTGATATTGCTCCGGTAAATTTGACAAATATACCGGATGTGTTAAGCCAGAACATGACCGATATCGTTTTGGCAAATCCGCAGATTTATTTGGAGTTAAATAATCCTGTTGCCAAATACAATCTCTCGGCTCAAGCCGGATTGTCGATCACTCCATATCGCGACGGAGTGGCATCAGAGGCGCATTCTCTCGACAACGGATATTTGACAATAGCAGGCAGTGCGGCAAATGACATTAACACATTCTGCCTTTCTCCGGCAGTGCCTGATGTGTATTACGCGGGCTATGAAAACGCCGAGCATGTCCCCTACTCTTCCTTGGCTACGGTGCTTGCCGGTGACGGATTGCCTCAATCGCTTGCAATCACGCTTGACGATCCGGTAGTTCCGGAACAGGACGTTGTGGCTTTTGAACTTGGGCAAAGCCTTGGCACGATCAAGGGCAAATACTGGTTCTTCTCTGCGCTTGAGTTTGCCACCGGCTCAAAAATCGTTTATTCTTCTACCGAAGACGGCTGGAATGATGAGGATATTGATGCAATCACAATAAAAGTGCTTGAGCTTAATGCGCTCATAACAAATCAGTTGCCGCTTGATATAACAATCAAGGGCTACCCTGTGGATGTCAACGGCAATAAAATCAACAACGTTGAAATCGAGGGTGTTGATGTTAAAGCCGGTGCGGTCGATGCTCCGCTCAATATTAAAATCACGGGAGAGATAACACATCTTGACGGTATCGTTTTTGAGGCTGTTGCAACACAGACTGTTGCCGACAAGGCTCTCAAACC